>JAYUUU010000093.1:0-14292 GCA_043754395.1 Vicinamibacteria bacterium | reverse complement strand
TTCACGATCTCGGGGAAGAAGCTCAAGATCCTTCGCTCGGACGAGGTTGAAACCCTCGGCGGCCGGAAGCGGCCCACGCGGATGATCATGGAGAGCGCGCTCGAGACGGGCGCTTTCACCGAACTCAAGTTCCTGAAGATCGACGACCGGCCGAAGCTCGACGAGCGGATGTTTTCGCCTGCGTCGCTCGAACGCGAGCGTTGATTCTTCCCATGCTTCACCGCTGGCGCGTGGCCGCGTCGCTCGCAGTTCTCATCGCCGCCATCCCCACCTTCGCGGATGACTACGAGATCGGTCTCGAGAACTTTCTCTATCGCTCGAAGTCGACCCTTCTCAACCGCGACAACGTTTTCGGTCTCGACCCAACCGAGAACCTGTTTCGGCTAACCGCGAGCGGGCGCAAAACCTTCGGGAAGTTTGCCGCGAAAGCGTCCGCGTACGTTGAGCGGCAGAGCGGCCGAACCAACGAGACGAACCTCACCTTCCGTCAGGCCTTCGTCGAATACAAGACAGACGATGGCTTTCTCCTCCGGGCCGGAAAACAGAAGATCGGTTGGGGGTCGGGTCTCGTGTGGAACCCCACCGCGCGGCTTGAACCACCCAAGTCGCCGGCGAACCCGGGCGCCGAACAGCCTGGCATCGATGCGGTTCGGATGGACATCTCGCCCGCGGACTGGGCGTCGATCACGATGGTTGCCGGCCGTGCTCAGGCGAATCTCACCGACCTGCCGGGGTCACTTTCGCGCGAAGTGGACCCGCAATGGTCCGGCGCTTTGCGCGCGCGACTGCTGGTGAACGACACCGATATTTCCCTCACCTATCTCGGCGGTACCGATCGCGAGGGCCTCTTTGGCCTTGACCTCGGACGCACTTGGGGCCCGGTCGCGCTGCACGCGGAGAGTGCGTGGTATCGCGGATCGGAGATCGATGCGGTGCGCGCAGACGACACTTTCTTTCGCGTGGCCGCGGGAGCCCTGTGGACTCCGGGGAACTCCTCTGTCTCTGTTGAGTACTTCTGGAACGGCGAGGGCATGAAGGGTTCTCAGTTCGACGCGTACACCACTCGTCTCGATCGCAACCTCTCAACCGCTCGCGATCCCAGAGTCCCCGAGCCCGCGCGCAATGCGGCGTTCGCGGCCTGGAGCATCGATGCCGCGATACCGTTCGGGAGCAATCTCGGCTTGAGGCGCCACTATGCCTCGGTCGTCTTCACGCGTCAGGACGTCGCGACGGACCTCGACTTCAACCTGCGCGCGGTGAGCGGCCTGTCCGACCGCGGGCTCATCCTGACTCCGGGTCTCGCCTATGCTCCCACCGGCAACGTGCAGATGAGCCTCGACATCGTCCTTCTTTTCGGGCCCGACACCGCCGAATACAAACTCGCCCCCATCAAGCGCGCCTTTCAGGCCCGCCTCAAGTACAGCTTCTAGGCGGCCTTCTCCAATGGGCTCGGTCAGCGTTCGCAACGTCAGCAAGGACTATGTCCTTGGAAGAACCATCGTCCGCGCCCTGCACGACGTTTCGCTCGAAGTCGAGAAGTCTGAGTTCATCGCCATTGCCGGCCCGTCGGGTTCGGGGAAGTCGACTCTTCTGAACCTCGTGAGCGCCATCGACTCGCCGACTCTTGGAGAGGTGCTGATCGACGGTGTCGCGCTCAAAAGCCTCGACGACAATGCGCTCTCCGACCTGCGTGCCAACAAGATCGGTTTCATCTTCCAGACGTTCAATCTGATCCCGGTTTTATCGGCTTACGAAAACGTCGAGTTTCCCCTCCTCTTCAAGAGGCAGGGCGCCGTTTCGAAGGACCGGGTGAAGGAGGTCCTCGCCCGCGTGGGCCTCGAAGACTTCATGCATCATCGGCCCGACGAACTTTCGGGCGGCCAGAGGCAGCGGGTGGCCGTGGCGCGGGCGCTGGTGACCGATCCTCTGATTGTCCTGGCCGACGAGCCAACCGCGAATCTCGACTCGGAAACGGGCCAGGCCGTGATCGATCTGATGCTCGAGATCAACAAAACGGCGGGAACCACTTTCATTTTCTCCACCCACGACCCCAGCGTCATGACTCATGCCCGCCGGGTGGTCCGCCTGGTGGACGGCCGGATCGTGGCGTCTTAAACCTGAGTAACCTCATAAGCTCGCAAACACATGCCCAAAGTGAATATCCCGCTTCTTCAGGATGCGCCCGTCCCTGGCCGCGTTTCGTGCCTTCAATGCGCAAAGTGCTGCACGTACGTGGCGGTGGGGATCAACGCTCCGACCACACCGAAGCTCGCCACCGAAATCCTCTGGCACCTGTATCACCATGGCGTTTCGGTATGCCGCGACGAGGCGGGCGAGTGGTATGTGCAGTTCGAGGCCCGCTGCAAGAACCTCGGGGCCGGGAATCTGTGCGAGGTCTATCTGAATCGGCCGCACATCTGCCGGGCCTACGACGATCAAACCTGCGAGGTGAACGCGCCGCAGCCCGACCTGATCGAATTCAAGGAGCCGCAGCAATTCCTCGAGTACCTGAGCCGCAAACGGCCCAAGGTCTATCGGGCGATCGCGAAGAAGTACGTGCCGCCCGGCCACCAGCCGATCATTCCCTCACTGCCGGTGGCGCGGAAGACGAAGCGAGCGCCGGCCACGGGTTCGCTGAGAGAATCCCCGTGATGAGCGCCTCTCAGTCCGACCGCCCCTTCACGATTCGCGGCAAGACCTTCGCCTCACGTCTGATCGTGGGAACGGGAAAGTATCCGACCTTCGAGATCATGCGCGCGGCTCACGAGGCGTCGGGCGCCGACATGGTGACGGTGGCCGTGCGCCGGGTGGACTTGAACGCCCCCAAGGGTGCGGGCACGTTGCTCGACTTCATCGACACAAAGAAGATCTTCATTCTGCCCAACACCGCGGCCTGCTACACCGCCGATGAGGCGGTGCGTACCGCGCGCCTTGGCCGCGAAGCGGGGCTATCGGAATGGGTGAAGCTCGAAGTCATCGGCGATCCCAAGACTCTCTATCCCGATGTCGTGGGCCTCCTTGAAGCCACGAAGATCCTGGTGGCTGAGGGCTTCATCGTCCTCCCCTACACCACCGACGACGTGGTGATGGCCAAGAAACTCGAAGACGCCGGTGCGGCCGCGGTCATGCCGCTCGGCGCACCTATCGGCAGCGGCCTTGGGATTCAGAACCCGATCAACATCGAACTCATTCGCGAAGCCATCACGGTTCCGCTGATCGTGGACGCCGGTGTGGGCACTGCCTCCGATGCGGCGATCGCGATGGAACTGGGTGCTGATGGCGTGCTGATGAATACTGCCATCGCGGAAGCGAAGGATCCGGCCTTGATGGCGAGCGCCATGCGCCATGCGGTGCTCGCGGGACGGGAGGCGTTTCTCGCCGGTCGCATGCCGCGTCGCAAGTACGCTTCGGCCAGCTCCCCGCTTCAGGGAGTGGTCGGGAAGTAGGCCAAAGGCGAATGACGCTTCTCGACCGAAACCCGCCCGAGGATGGCCCGCTCGCGAAGCTCAAGGCGCGTCAGGCGGAGGAAGACGCGGCTTATGAAAAGGCGCTCGCCGCACTCGACCGCCTGGTGTCCTTTCCTCTTCCCCTCGAGCAGCTCAAAGAACTGCCGGCTCAGCTCGAAGCCATTAACAAGCTCTGGTCGGTGCCGGAGCCTGGGGCCGCCGGTTTCATCGACCGTCGCGCCACCGAGGCCCTGCAACCCGTCATCGCCCGGCAGCAGGAATGGAACTCGAACGTGGTCCGCATTCTCAACGGTTTCATCGCCGAGGAGTCGAAGGCGGTTGGGCATCTGCGCGAAATCTCGGCGGCGCTGATTCAGTACGCGCAGCGCCTGCTGCCCACCACCGATGCGCGAGATCGCGTGGCTTCAGGCTATGCGACGCTTCGATCGGAGTTGATTCTCGAGGCCTTCGATCGCCGCCTCGAATCTCTTCAGCGGCGCATCGATGGTCTCAAGGGTCTGGCGGATCGCGTCGAGGTGGTGAGCGCCGAAGTGCGCGCGGTGCGGGAGACGCTTCACAACGCGGCCCCGTCCCCGGAGCGGGCTCGCGCCGCGGTCGAAGCGGCGGGGAGCAGCGATTACGTTGCTTTTGAGAACAGCTTTCGGCGCCCGGACGCCGCTCTTAAAGCTCGCTTCGAGAAATACGTCGGCGACTTCTCGGGCGTCCCGGCCGAGAGCGCGGTTCTCGATCTTGGCTGCGGCCGGGGAGAGTTCCTTCAGGCCCTCAAGAAGACAGGAATCGCGGGTCGCGGTGTCGAGAGCAACGCATCGGCGGTGGCGGCGTGCCAGGCGAGCGGTCTCGACGTGGTCGAGGGCGATCTCATTCAGTTTCTGAAGTCTTTGCCGGGCGCTTCGGTGGGAGGCGTATTCGCGGCGCAGGTTGCCGAGCACCTGCCGCCGCCCGTCCTTCAGGCACTGCTCGTGGAAGCGCATCGTGTCCTTAAGGGCGGCGGCCTGCTCATCCTCGAGACCGTGAACCCGCGCAGCGTCACCGGCTTCCTCGAGGTCTTTAATCGCGACCTGACTCATCAAAAGCCGCTTCATCCCGAGACACTCTCCTTCCTCGCCGCCGCGAAGGGATTCACCGACGTTCGGGTCGAGATGTTGTCTCCGGTCGAACCCTTGTCGCAGCTTCGCAAGATCGAAGGATCGGCGGCCACCGCGCCGAACGTGGTTGAGGCGTTCAACGAAAACGTCGACCGGCTCAACGCGCTGCTTTATGGCTCGCTCGAGTACGCGCTGTACGCCCGGCGATAGACGCGACGCTGCGAAGAGTTCCCGATGAGGCTGGCCTTCGTTTCACCGCTCCCTCCCTTCTCCACGGGCATCGCCGACTACACCCTGGACGTGGTCATGGCCCTTCGCGGCGCGCACTCCATCGAGCTGTTTCACGATCAGGAGAAGGTGGCGGAGGGACTTCCCGTATCCGCGTTCTCCGTCAACGACCTGCCCGCGCGCGCCGCCGCGGTTCCATACGACGCGGTCGTCTATCAGATGGGGAATGCGCCCGCGCACGACTTCATGTACGGCTGGATGGAGCGCATGCCCGGCATCGTGGTTCTTCACGACCTCGTGCTTCACCACTCGTTCGCGCGCCGCTATCTCGAATCGAAGGAGGCTCTCGCTTATGCCGCCGACCCGGGAAACCGCGACAAGAAGATCGATGCGGATAGGGCCCACCAGTCTTTCCTCGCCGCCATCGAGGCGGTCTATCCAGGCCAGGGCGAGCGTTTGAAGGACGCCCACTTCAACACCACGGGCGACCTCCTGCCTTACGTGTTCCCTCTTTTCGAGCCGGCCCTCGCCAATGCGCGTGCCGTGGGCGCGCACAACTCGTTCATGGTCGAGGCCATTCAATCGGCCCGCCCGGAGCTTGCCTGCGTGCGTCTCGCGATGCCCGTTCAGCCCGTGCCCGTGGCCGAGGGTGCGGCTTCCGCTTTCCGCGCGAAGCACGGCCTGGGCGCCGATGAGAATGTGGTGGGTTGCTTCGGCCTCGTCACTCGCGAGAAGAGGATCGAGACGGTGGCCCGCGCGGCGGGGCGGCTCAAAGACCTTCATCCAAACATCCGGCTCCTTCTCGCCGGCCAGGTGAGCGACCCAGCCTGGCTCGACGATCTCCTCTCGCGAACCGGCATCGCGGATCGGACGATCGTGACCGGGCGCCTGGAGAACGATGAGTTCACCGTAGCCATGGCCGCCACCGACGCGGTGGTTCACCTCCGCTACCCCACCGCGCGCGAGACGTCGGCCGCCTTGTTGCGGGTTCTGGCCCAGGGCCTTCCGGTCATCGTGTCCGATATCGCCAATCAGTCGGAGATTCCAGAAGACGTGGTCCGAAGGGTCGACCCGGTGGACGAGGAGGGCGATCTAACCCGCGCGCTCGACGCGATGCTCAAAGACCCGGCCGGGGCCCGGGCCATGGGAGAACGGGCCCGACGCTTTGTTGAAGGTGCGCACAGCCCAGCCCGGACCCTTCAAAGCTACGACCTGCTTTTGAAGTCCCTCGGTCCCCAGTAACCTCGAACCCTCCATGACGTCGATCAGCGTCGTCTTCCCCCTCTTCAACGAAGAGGACTACGTGCTTCGCGCCTACGAGGCCGCGGTGGATGCCTTCGTGCCCATGACCTCGGACTACGAGATCATCCTCGTGAACGACGCTTCGACGGACCGCACCAGGGAGATCATCGAGTCCCTGCGCGCACGCGACCCTCGGGTGAAGGCGGTCCATAACCCGGTCAACCTGAAGCTCGGCGGCACGCTTCGCGCCGGGTATGCCGTGGCCACGAAGGAACTCGTCCTCTACACCGACGCCGACCTGCCCTTCGACCTGCACGAGGTGCGCCGCGCGGTGCGCCTGCTCGAAGTGCAGAAGGCCGACGTGGTTTCCGCGTACCGTTTCGACCGGACTTCCGAGGGTCTGCTGCGCACCATCTATTCGTTCTTCTACAACTCTCTGGTCCGCGTCATGTTCGGCCTCGCGATCAAGGACGTGAACTTTTCCTTCAAGCTCTTCCGCCGGGTACTGCTCGACAAGTTCACTCTCAAGAGCGACGGCAGTTTCATCGATGTCGAGTTTCTCTGCCGGGCCCGCAAGGCCGGGGCGCACATCATCCAGATCGGCGTCGACTATTTCCCGAGGTCGCGTGGCGTATCGACCCTCTCCTCACCCTCGGTGATCGTGAAGATCCTTCGCGAAATGCTGGCCCTGCGCCGTGACGTGGCCTGAGGGCCACCCTTTTCGATGCAGGCCTTGGCACTCTATCGGGACCAGTCGAAAGGCGTCCGGATCCACACCTTCCTGCGGGCGTGGTCGGCGCCGCTTCAGGCCGTGGTGAAAGCCCTGCCCACGCACGGGACACTGCTCGATGTGGGTTGCGGCCACGGTCTCATCTCGAACGCCGTAGCGCTTGCAAACCCGAGCGTACGAGTGCTCGGAATTGACATCTCGGAGGCTAAGATCGAGTCGGCGAGAAAGAGTGTGGGCACGAGGTCGAACATCGAGTTTCGCGTGGCGCCACTCGAGAGTTTGAAGGAATCGGGGTTTGACGCGGTGAGTGTTATCGACGTGCTGTATCTGGTGCCCGCGGGATCGTGGGCCTCGTTTCTCGCGACCTGTTTGTCGAAGCTCGTTCCGGGTGGTTCGCTCGTGGTCAAGGAGATCGGCACCACACCAAGGTGGAAGTTCGAGCGCCTGAAACTGCAGGAGTTCATGAGCACGAGGGTTCTAGGGATCACCAAGGGCGAGACCATGCACTTCGAGACCGGGGAAGAGTTGAAGCAGAGGCTGGTGAACGCGGGCTTCGAGCAGGTTTTGGTCGAGAAGCTCGATGCGGGCTACGCCTCGCCCCACCTCCTCGTTACCGGCCGCAAGCCTCTGGGGGCCAGGCCCGCCGCATGATGCGCAAGCTCATCGTCACCGCCGATGACCTCGGGGCTCATGAGGCCATTAATCGCGGCATTCTCGAGGCCCACGAAGAGGGCATCGTCACCTCCGCCTCGATTGTCCCCTGCGGTCGCGCTTTCGATCACGCGTGCCGGCTGGTGGAAAAGCGCCGGAAACTTGACGTCGGCATCCACCTGACTCTGGTGGAAGAGCGCCCGCTGCTCGGACCGGACGAGATCAAGACACTGGCGCCCAAGCGCGCGCTGCCGAAAACGTATCGCCAGCTGTTCATGGGGATCGTCAAGGGCCGCATCAATCTCTCGGATATCGAGAAGGAGCTGGACGCCCAGATCCAGAAGGTTCTGCAGGCGGGGCTCACCGTCTCCTACGTCGATTCCCATCAGCACACCCACTTGTTTCCTCCCCTCCGGGCCATGTTTTTTCGGCTGGCTGCGCACTACGACTTCAAATATGTCCGGGCGAGTTCCCGCATCGTGCCGGGCCGAACCAAGTTCAGCCTCCTTCTCGCCCCCCTCGCACGCGGCATGCAGCGCGCGGCCCGCAAACGAGGGATCCGTACCGCCGACACCTTGTGGTTGCCCTCGCCGAGTGGCCACCTCACCGGCCGTCAGTTAGCCGAAGGCATTCCGAAACTTCCCGAGGGTGTCACTGAGCTCGTGGTCCACCCGGGCGCCGACCAGAAAGCACTTGAACGCGAATACCCGGACTGGGGCTTCAAGTGGCAGCAGGAGCTGGCGGCCCTCAAAGCCACCGACGTGCGCGACACGCTGTTCCGTCAGAACGTTCAACTGACCCGGTACTCGGAGCTCGTTTGAACAAGCCGAAGGTCCGCGCTTTCTGCGTGGCGGTCCTCGCGGTGCTGGCTCTGCTTCCGACCCTGCCCCTGAAGATGGTGGCGCCCGCGAACTTCGGGGCCCACGGCCTCACCACTGGTTTCGGACGAGGACGGCTGGACATGCAGGGGATCGTGTCGGAGGGAACGGGCACCATCGTTCTCCCGAGCGAGCCGCTGACGCTCACGGTTCGGCTCTCAGGAACGGGATCGGTACAGGTGTCGGGTTCATCGGCGAGCCAAACCTTCGTGGCGACCGAGATACCCACATCCTTGCGACTGGATCTTCCCGAGGGTGGCGAAGTGCGGATCGAATCCGCTTCGCGCGTTCGCCTTCATGAAATCGTGCTCGAGCGAAAGGAGAGGTCTCTTAAGGAGATCGCCTTGCTGGTTCTGGCGGGCGTCGTGGCCGTCCTCCTGACCAGCCGTGGAGCCACGATGTCGATCGCCGCCTTGCTGCTCCTCCCGGTGGCCTTCCTCGCGATCACCGCCGGTTCCCTCTCCGCCACCTTTGCCCGCATGGCCGTCGTTCAACTGGCGCCGCTCGCCCTCGCGATACTCCTGTTCACGCCGCTGATCCTCGCTTTGAGGGCCGCGAGTTTCGTGGCCATGCGGGACGTGAGTCGTCTCACCGCGGTGGCCTTTCTCGCATCCCTCGCACTCGGAGGCGCTCAACTCCTCCTGTTCGAGCAACCGCTTCCGGTGGGCGACCCGGGGGCTTACCTCGAGATGGGCGGGAAATTCGCGGATGCGATGGCGCGCGTCGGTTCGCCGCTTGGTCTTGGGCCCATCCTCGCCGACCTGCAGCCTTATCTCGCACTCCCCGCCACCGGCCTTCTCTATGGCCTGCTGACGCTCACGGGAGGGCTCGGTTGGATCTATCTGGTTCAGGCGATCACGACCGCGATCGCGGTGACCGCGCTCGTTTCGATCTGCGAATCGGAGATGGGGTCTCGGGTCGCGCGTCTCGCTCTTCTGATCGCCCTTATTCATCCAACCTTCGCGGTGCTTCCCGGGCTCGTGCAGCCCGAGCCCTTCATCCTCGCCGCGTGGACCACGGCGGCCCTGGTGGCTCTGCACAGCCTGCGCCGAGGTGCCGAGGCGCGCGCCTTTCTGGCTGCCGGTCTGCTCTTTGGGGCCGGTCTCGCGCTTCACCCTCAGGGACTCTCGTTCCTCCTTCTCGCATTGGTGTTGTGCCTCTTGCCCTGGCTTGGGACGATCACGAAGAAACCCTCAGTGCTCGCGGCCGCGATGATTGGTGTCTTCGCTGTCCTGCTTCCCATCGCTGCAGCCGAGCATTTCTCAAAGCCGCTCGCCCACGTCCTCGACAAACAGTACGGCTTCTTCGCCTACACCTCGCCGCACCCTCTCGGCTTCTGGCTCTACGCCGACAGCAACGGCTGGCAGGGACCGTTGCGCATCGACGACACTACCTATCAGAAGGAACTTTTCGCGATGAAGGGGGAAGCCGCAGTCTCATCGACGTTCGCGGATGTCGCAGCGTTCGTCCTGAGGCACCCGAGCGTCTCCATCGAGACACTGCTCACGAATCTTCATCGACTCTGGAATCAGCCGGACAACCCTTTTGCGGCTTCATTCGTTCTGCCCTACGGCCTTCAGATTCCTCTTCACCGAGGCTTGATCGTTCTCTTCGTCCTGGCTCTGCCCGTGTGGTTCAAGGGTCGCCTCGCCCTCCTCGCGCTGCCTTTCGTCATGCTGTCGATGACCTATCCGGCGTACCACGTCTTCAACAAGTACGCGACGCCGGCCCTGCCCTTCACGATCATCGGCGCCGCGTTCACCCTGGATCTACTCGTCCGCGAGCGAGCGCGAGTTGAAGGGCTGATCGTCGGCCTGTTCGTGGCGGCGGCGGGGGCCCTCCTGCCGGCGACGCTGTTCGCTCGATTGGGCATGGACGGTGACGCCTTCATCCTCGTCGTCCGTGCCTTCCTTTGGATCGGCCTCGCGATGGCACTCGCGAAGGCCATTCGGTTTTGGGGGGGCGATGGACGTTCGAGGCTCTTGAGCGGCGCAGTTGGTTTCACCATTCTTCTCGCGAGTTCATTCGCGGCCTCGAGAACCGACACCGCGCGTGGCGCGTGGTCGACGCGGCTCGACGCTCCCTTCGAGGTTTCATGTCGGGTACCCGATGGTGGGGTTCGAGCGGATGCCGCAATACCCGCATGGCTATTCATCGATGTGCAGTCGGCGGATGCTACGCCGCCGAAGCTCGAGGTGAATGGTCAGATGCTCGCTGCCGTTGAGCCGACGATGCCCATCTTTGGCCTCGCGACCACACGCGGCCATCGAGACCCCGTTGCCTTCCGACAACTCTGGCGCACGAGGATTGGTGAAGATCTCCTGGCCGCGGGTGACTTGAAGATCCGGGTGAGCGGGGGAGCGCAGAGCCGGATCTTCGGCGACATCCGTTCCGGCAACGAAGGTCCGCGCCTGTCCCTGGGGCAGTGGCCGTACCTCAGTGTCTATCGCCTGATGCACGAGGGCGAATATCGCCTGCCCACGAAAAACGTCGCGCCGCCACAAGCCTGCGCCGCCTTTGGTTTCGCGGGTCGTCCCGGCGTCTCCCTGGTTCGGATACCCGAAGGGGACGAGAGCCGGATCGGCCTGGCGTCGACGAAGCCGCCCGCTTGGGTTTTTTAGATAGCGGCGCGCGTCGCGTCCATCAAGCGCTTGATCTCGGCCACTTCCGCCTCGGTGGCGGTGGCGAGAGGCGGACGCGGAACGCCGCCCTGCCGTCCTGAGAGGGTCACCGCGGCCTTGAGGCCGGCGACTCCGTAGGTGGCGGTGACCGCGATGGCGAGAGGCGTGAGCGCCCTCTGGAGCCGGCTGGCGCGGTCGTGATCCCCCGCCTTGAAGGCGCGATAAACCGCCACCGTCGCTTCGGGCGCGCAGCCCGCCACCGCGAGAACGCCGCCCACGGCACCAAGACCAAGGGCCGAGTACAGGACGGGCGCTGATCCCGCGGCGAGAGGAAAGTCCTTCGGCACTCCGGCGAGGATTCTCTGCAGATTCGCGATGTCGCCGCTCGAGTCCTTCATGCCGCGGATATTTGGATGCTTCGCGAGCTGATGAACCACTGCGGGCGGAATCGGGAGGCCGGTGGCGCCGGGCATTGAGTAGATGAGAACGGGGATCCTCGAGAGATCCGCGACCGCCTCATAGTGCCGCCGCAAGGCTTCGGCGTTGAGGTGGCTCTTGAAGAAGAAGGGATTGAGGACGAGAGCCGCCGCGGCTCCGGCATCCGCCGCTTTCTTCGTCAGCTCGACGGTGGTGCGGGTCGAATCGGTTCCGGTGCCCGCGTAGATCGGCCGGCCATTCGACTTCGCGACCGAAGCCCGGATGATCGCGACTTTCTCGTCTTCCGAGAGGCAGGCGGCTTCGCCGTTGCTGCCGAGGACGAGCAGGCCGGAAAAGTCGCAGGCGGCGTACGACTCGACGTTGGCCTCATAGCCCGCGAGGTCGAGCCGTCCATCCGCCTCAAAAGGCGTGACGATCGGAGGGATGATGCCTTCGAGGAACGTAGCCATTGAGGCTCTCCCGGAACGGCTTAAGCGGCGGGCGTCTTCTTGCCGAGGGCAGTGGCGACCCGCTCGAGCAGGCGCTGGTCCTGAGGCGTGAACGAATCGCGGAAGTCGCTCCAGACTTCGAGGATCGCCCAGAGTCCAGCTTCGGTGCGGACGGGGGCGATCAGGAGCGAGCCCACGGTCAGGCCGACCGCCTTCCAGGCGCTCTCTTCCGTGATGTTCGAAATCATGGTCGAACGCGGGTTGCGCGCGGCGTCCGCGAGCGGACCGCCCGAACCCACGCGCTCCGGGCCGGTGGGCCGATTGGCCGCGGTCAGCATCGCGAGGTCCTCGCCATCGGCCACGTAGGCCGACACCGCGGTGTAGCGGGCGAACTTCTTCTTCAGACTGTCCACGGCGAGTCGGAGCGCTTCTTCGAACGACGGCGCTGCCTGAATGTCCGTCTCAAGTTGTGCGGCTACCTGTTCACGACGGTTCGCGGCCGTGCGGACAAGGTCGCGCTTCCAAGGCTTCTCATCTTCCGACATCAACGACACGTGGTGAAAGTCCTCCATTGGGGGTTTTTGAGTTCCAGGGGGTGGTGGTCCGCGACCCGATCCGAATGGGTGAGATCACTCCCCTTGGGGAACAGTAATGCTACCACCACCGACCGTTTGGCAAAGTGGAGCCACTACCAAGCCCATTGGACCGGTCGTCATTGCGAGGAGCCACTCCGTTCGGGTTTGCGAGCGCGAAGCGCTGCCCGCAGGGCAGGGCGAAAGCCTGGCCTTGGGCCACGAAGCAACCCCCTCCAACCACTACTATTTAAAGATGTCGCGGATGCGGCGGCCGGCTTCGGACACCCAACCCTCGACTGTGCGTTCGATGCGCTGGCGAGTTGAGCCGCGATGCAGAGTACAGAGGCGATCCGGGATCCGATCGCGCTCCTTGAAAAGCTCGATATAGACCGGACAGTGTTCAACGGGTTTGCGATAGCTGATCGCGCAAAGCGTCTCCTCCTGGAGCCCCGCAGGACGGTCGAAGTCGTGCGGTGGTCGAATGCGCGCCGCCCGCTTCATGAAGTCGGCCCAGATCGGCAGCGCGTATCGGCTGCCGTAGGCCTTTTGGGCAATCGTCTCCGGCTCATCAAACCCGACCCAGACTCCGACCACGGTAGCAGACGAGAAACCCACGAACCAGGCGTCTTTGAACTCGTTGGTCGTTCCGGTCTTGCCACCGACCGGAAAGCGGATACCGAGTTCCCTGACCCTTGAGCCGGTGCCACGATCGATCGCATCACCGAGCATCGAGACCATCTGGAACGCCACCTGGGGACTCATCACGCGCTCTGTCTTCTGGGCCTGCTCAAAAGCGATCGAGCCGTCGGCATCGCGCACGTGCAGGATGTCACGCGGACGCACGGCGAGGCCGCCATTTGGAAACACGGAGAACGCGGTCGTGATCCCAAGCGGTGTCACCAGACCCGAGCCGAGCGCAAGCGACGGCACGTCCGGAAGACCGTCGAGACCGGCGCGCGAGGCGACGCGCAACACAGAACCGGTGCCGACGCGTTGCTGCAGCATCGTCGCCGCCCGATTGTTCGATTCGAGCAGGGCCGCCCTCAAGGTGAGCTCGTCGGGCGCGCTGTCATGGACGTTCCTCGGCGTCCATTCCTCGGGGCCTTGCGGGGCGATCTGATTGAGACCAGAGAGCGTCGACACCGGCGACATGCCGCGTTCGAGGGCGGCCGCGTACACGAACGGCTTGAAGGCCGATCCCGGCTGACGCCGGCTGCGACTGGCACGGTTGAAGGCGGATTTCTGATAGTTACGTCCGCCGACGAGCGCAAGGATGTCGCCGGTTTTGGGATCGATCGCCACAAGTGCTGCTTGCAGCGACGGTTTTCCGGTGGCCCTAAGACCCATCTCGACCGCCGCTTCCGCCGCATCCTGTAACTCGGCGACAAACGTCGTCTGAACGCTCCAATCAGGGGGATGATCGCCGCCAAACTCATCGCGAAACCGCTGTCGCAGGTACGCCTTCGCGTATCCATGACGCGAAAAGCTGTCGCTTTGATACGGGAGCACGCGCAAAGGCGCCTGCGTCGCTTTCAGATACTCAGGCTCGGTGATGAACTTCTCATCGCGCATGCGCGACAGCACGACGTGACTACGGGCGCGGGCCTCGTCCAAATTCGACCAGGGCGAGAGTGCTGCGGGTGCTTTCGCTAGGCCGGCAATGAGGGCACTCTCGGCGAGGGTCAGCGACTTGGCCGGCTTGCCGAACACCCGTTGAGACATCGTCTCGACCCCGTAGATCCCAGCGCCGAGGAAGATGCGATTCAGGTACAGCTCGAGAATCTGCTCCTTGCTGAGCTGCGCTTCGAGCACAAATGCAATGAGGGCTTCCTTCCCTTTGCGTCCGTAGCTTTTTCGATTGGAGAGAAACAGCGTCCGAGCCAGCTGCTGCGTGAGGGTGCTTCCGCCCTGCACCGTTCCTTGCGAGCGGACATTGTGAAAGACGGCCC
>JAYUUU010000092.1:0-10700 GCA_043754395.1 Vicinamibacteria bacterium | reverse complement strand
CAGGTCGAGAAGGCCAAGAAGGAAGAACTCGAGCGCAAGCGAAAGAGCTTCCAGGACCAGGTGAACCTCATCGAGCGGCTCAAGGCAGAGCAGGGCGGCCCCGTCCGCATGCTGGACGAGATCTCGAAAGCACTTCCCGACTTCGTGTGGCTCACCGCCATCACGCAAACCGGTCCGACGCTCAAGATCAGCGGCGAGTCCTCCAACAACAACTCGATCGCCGACTTCCTCAATAACCTTCAGCGCGCCGGCGACGGATGCGACCCCGGCTCTCAGACGGAACGGGTCAAGTGCTGGTTCCCTGAAGCCAACCTCGACGCTTATCGCGAGAATCCATCGGGCACGAACGCAGTCGTGGCCTTCACCTTCACCGTGAACTTCTCGAACCCTGAAGTCGCGATGAAAGACGCAGCCAACGCCGCGGCCGCCGCCGCAAGGCCCAAGCCCGCCGCACCGGCAGCAAAGTAAGGGGGCCAAAGGAACGATATGGCCGAGAACGCTTACACAAAACTCCCGAAGAACCAGCAGTACATCGCCTGCGTGATCATCGTGGCGGTAGCCGCCGCTGGCTTCTACTGGGGTTGGTATCAGGGGAAGGCCACCGAACTCGAGGGGCTCAAGACCACCCTCGCGACTTTGAATCAACAGATCCAGGAACTGAACGTGGTCAAGGCGAATCTCCCTGCCCTCGAAAAAGAAGTCGAGCAGTTGAGCCTGCGCCTCGAGCAGCTCCGCCGCATTCTGCCTCCCGCCAAGGAAACGCCCGATCTCATGAAGCGCCTCCAGGCCCTAGCCTCCCAGTCGAACCTCAAGATCAAGGTCTTCGCTCCAGGTGCGGTGGTCCAGAAGGACTTCTATCAGGAGTGGCCCATTGAGATCACGGTCGATGGAACGTATCCAAACCTCGCGACCTTCTTCGACCGCGTGGGCCGGCTGCCGCGCATTGTCAACATCGGCAACCTTCGCGCCAGCACGGCGACCAAGCCGACCTTCACGCAGACGATCACCGCCCAGTACACGGCAATGACCTACGTTTACTCCGAACCCAAGACGGCCGCCAAGCCCGGCGCCGCGCCCGCTCGCAGGTAGGAGGATCAAAGCATGAAAACATCCGGCCTCTTCGTTGCCGCACTGCTCGCTACCGCGATGACCGCGATGGCGGAGCAGAACCCCGCCGCGGCGCAAGCTCCCCCAGCCGCCGCCACCGCGCCCACGCCGGCCACGGCCGCGGGCGGCGAGATGATCCAGTCGATTCTGGAGCAGGAACTGGACGCTCCGCGCAACGGGTACATCTATAACCCCGCAGGGCGCCGCGACCCTTTCATCAGCCTCGCGAAGCCGATCGCGAATGACGGTGGCACGACCCCGCGCCGCCCAGGTATCGAGGGCTTCCTGCTTCAGGAGACAAGCCTCAAAGGCGTCGTTAAGAACAACGAGGGCTGGCTCGCCGTCATGGAGGGCCCCGACCGCAAAGGCTATTTCGTCCGCGTTGGCCAGCGCATGCACGACGGCGTGATCACCGCGATCGATGCCGCAGGTCTTACATTTCGACAGGAGATCACGGACCCGCTGTCTCCAGCAAAGAGTCGCGACGTGAGGAGACTTCTGAATTCCGCCCAGGAGGAGAGCAACAAATGAGGGTTGCAATATCTGTAACAATCGGCCTTGCCGTCGGCATGCTGGCTTTGCCGGCCGATGCCCGACAGGCAACGAACGCCGGTCGCACCGTCCTAGCGGACCTGCGTCAGGAAACCGGTGACGCCTCGACCCGCCTCGTCATAGCGGGCTCGGCCAAGCCAAGCTTCACTCACCACAGCCCCGATCCGCTCACCCTGGTGGTCGACATCGCGGACGCGGACTCGACAAGGCTCCCTGCCCGCCTCGAGGTGGCCACCCGGGAGATTGAGTCTCTCCGGGTTTACAGCCTGGTGCGCGGCGATGGCCGGCCCACGGCGCGCGTCGAGGTCCGTCTCGCAGTTCTCGCTCCCTTCACGGTTGAAGAATCGGGGAACGACGTTGTGATCACGGTCTCGCGGCCAACCGCTGGACGGGCAACCGCTCTTCCCGCACCCGCGAAGGCGGCGGAACCTCAAGTTGCGGCCCCGTCGGCCAAAGCCCCGGTCGCCCCGAAGCCTGTCGCCTACTCCGATGCGGCGCCTCGCGCCACGCGGATCTCGGGCGTCACGAAGCTCGCGGACGGCCAGGTTGGTTATCACGTCGCCGGCAACGGGACCCTGCGGCCTGAGCCGTTCTTCCTGAAGAATCCCAACCGCCTTGTCATCGACTTCCCCGAAGTGGTCACGGCCAAGGGCCAGATGCTCCCGGCCGCCATCGCACCGGTCAAGGGACTTCGGCTCGCCCAGTTCAGCGCCGCGCCTCCACGCGTCGCGCGCCTCGTCCTCGAGGTCGAAGGGGCGACGCCTTACCGTCTCGTTCCCGATGCGAACGGCGTCGCCATCGTCTTCGGTGAGGGTGCGCCCGCGGCACCCGCTCTCCTCGGAGCTCCCGCGAAGCCGGTTGAGGCGGAAGTGACTCCCGTCGTCCAGAAAGAGCCCGTCGCCCTCGACGCGCCCGAGCCCCAGTCGGGCTCCTCGGCCAGTGCTGCTGCGATGAGGCCCGTGATGACCTCAATGGTCAGCGCCGAGCCCATCGCCGCCCGCAGCGCGGAGGCGGCCGATAACCTCGACCGGGTTGGCGGCCAGCAATGCGGCGAACCGCCTTTCCGCGGCGACCCCATCAGCATGGACTTCAAGGAAGGCGACCTGATCGACATGTTCCGCCTGATGTCCGAGATCTCGGGCCTCAACATCATCGTGAACCCGGGGATCACCGGCAAAGTCAGCCTGACGGTCAAGGAAGTTCCGTGGGATCAGGCTCTCTCGATCGTTCTCAAGACCCAGACTCTCGGCTGCGTCGTCGACGGCAACGTCGTCCGAATTGCGCGCCTCGCCGACCTCAAGAAGGAAGAGCAGGATCTCCGCGACCTCAAGAAAGAGCGCGAACTCTCCGGGGCCCAGGAATCGTGGCAGGGTCGACTCTCCTACCTCGATACCGAGCAGGTGAAGTCTGTGGTTGAGAAGACGGTTCTCTCCGATCGAGGCACCTTCACCGCGATCGGCACGAGCCCGGTCTTCATCGTCCGCGATCTTCCGGATCGTGTCGCTGCGGCTCGGCGCCTCGTCCAGGAGCTCGACCGTCCGAGCGCCCAGGTTGAGATCGAGGCGCGCATCGTGATCTCGAACCGGAACTTCTCCCGGCAGATGGGCGTCCAGTGGGGCTTCCTGAACCAGCAGGTTCCGACATACGGAAACACCACCAACCTCGCCTTCCCGAACTCAATCATCCTCAATGGCCAGGCGGTTCCAAGCAGCACCGGTGGACTGCCCGCAGACCAGGGTGGCCTGGCGCCAAACGCCGGAATCGGCAGCTCGGGCCGTGGGTACCTGGTCAATCTCCCCACCGCGAACGCGACCACCGGCATCGGAGTCTCCCTCGGGAACATTCTCGGGAGCTTCAACCTGGACGCGGCGCTGACCGCCGCTGAAGCCTCCGGCCGCGCCCGCCTGATCTCCACGCCGCGTATCACCACCCAGAACAAGGTGGAGGCCGAGATCAAGCAGGGAGTGCAGATTCCTTACCAGACCATCACCAACGGCACGGTGAACGTCAACTTCAAGGACGCGGGACTCTCGCTCAAGGTGACTCCGCAGATCACTGACGCAGGAACAGTCTTCATGAAAATCCTCGTCGATAACTCGACGCCGGACTTCGGCCGAGGCCTCCCGGGCGGCATTCCGATCAACACGCAGTCCGCGCAGACTTCAGTCCTCGTCAAGGACGGCTCCACGACCGTCATCGGCGGCATCTATCAGGGCCAGGAGACGCTCTCCCGGCAGAACACGCCCTTCTTGTCGCAGATTCCCGTCCTGGGACTTCTCTTCAAGAACAAGACCACGCAGAGTCTCAATAACGAACTCCTGATCTTCATCACTCCCAGGATCGTCCGCTAGGAAGGGGAAAGAGAAACCATGACCCGAACACTTCTCAACAAGATCACCACAAAAGCCGTACTGCTCGTTGCGACGGTGGCCATGGCTGGCTGCACCGCCGGCTACGCCACCGGCAACAACTCGAACGTCCTCCTGATCATCGCGGGGATCAACGGGGGAGACACGCTCAAGTCTGACATCGTGACAGACGATGGCATCTTCCACGACACGGTGACGGTGGCTCTCGCGGTTCGCTTTAAGAACCCGAACATCCCCACTGTCCCGCAGATCCCGAGCGCCGTCATTATCGAGCGGTACGAGGTGAAGTACCGTCGGTCGGACGGGCGCGGTGTGGAGGGCCAGGATGTCCCTTACACCATCTCCGGCAATATGACCGCCGCGTTCGACGTCAAGACGAGCGGCACGGACGACCTGCTCCTCGAGGTGGTGCGCATCCAGGCGAAGCTGGAGCCACCCCTCAAGAACCTCGCTTCCGGCAGCGGCGGCGGGATCGTCGTGACCATGTTCGCGGACATCACTCTCCATGGCCGCACGATATCGGGCCAGGCGGTCCAGGCGACCGGCAGCCTTCAGATCGACTTCGCCAATTTTGGTGGTTAACGGATGCAACCCACGGCCAACCAGGACCCAATGAGCACTACCATGCGGAGCAGCACAATGAACAAGAGACTTGTCGCCATTCTGTTGACCTGTGGGCTGACCTTTCAAGGCTGCGGCCTGGACACGGTCGAGGTCCCGGGGAGCCTCGTAGGACCCTCCGAGCTGGGCATCTCGCTGCAGGTTCTGGCGACTCCAGATATCGTCCTCGCGGACGGCATTCAGACGTCGGTGATCCATGCCGTCGTGCAGGACCAGAACGGCAAGCGCGTGCCGGGTAAGGCCATCGTCTTCACGATCATGGACGAGCTTGGCCGCACGGCGGAGATCGGTAAACTCACGAGCCCGAGCGGCGCGCGCGTCTTCGGGTCGACAACCGCTGTGAGCGACTCCACCGGTGTCGCCAGAGTCGTGTACACCTCGCCCGAACGGCGAGACTTCACCGCGGACTCCATCATCTATGTTGGGGCGCGGCCGGTTGGCACCGACGCCACATTCCAGTCGTACTGGACCGTGGGCATCGAGCTCCGCTCCGCCGAGCCACGGCGCTTCCCGCAAGGTGGCGGCAGCGCACCCACGTGCAGCTTCAACGTGGCCCCGAACAACCCAATCAACAAGGAAGGCACGGTTCTGCGGTTCTCCTCGACGTCGTCGGCGACCTTCCCGGAACAAGTGGTCCGGTACGAGTGGTACTTCGGTGATGGAACGGATTCGTCCGGATCCGAGGGGTCCATCGACGTGCAGAAGGGCTATCCCTTCGCGGGCACCTATACCGTGACCCACATCGTCACCAGCAGCTCGGGCTTCCAGGCAGCCTGCTCGATGATCATCCGCATCGTTCCGTAACCTCCTGGATCCCCCCAAAGAGGGCCCGGCTGTTGTAGGCTTCCTACGGCGCCGGGCCTTCTCCTTTTATGGGAGGCCTTGCTCGCGATAAACCTCAATGGAAGACACCACCCGCACCGCGGAGCTGCGCAGGAAGCTCGAGAAGGACCCGGGTTCGCGGCTTTTCGCCCAGTTTGCTGAGGAACTGCGGAAAGAGGGCCGTCACGAGGAGGCGATTAACGTCGCTCGCAAGGGCCTCGAGAAGAATCCCAACTACCCCTCCGCCCGGCTGACGCTCGCGCGGTCTTTGCAGGACTCGGGCCGGCCCGGTGAAGCGCGACCGGAGCTTGAACTGGTCGTGAAGGCCTCTCCGGACAACATCCTCGCCGGCCGCCTTCTGGGTGAGGTTCTCGAGGAACTGGGTCAGTTCCCGGAGGCCATCGCTCAATTCGAGAACACGCTCCGCTTTGCACCAGGGGACAAGGCCATAGTCGAAAAAATCGCCGCGGTGAAAGTGAGGATGCAGGCTTCCGCCGCACCCCCTCCAGCACCGCCCGCCCCGTTGACCTTCGAGGCTCCGTCGGTCCCTTCAGTTCCAGGCCTCGAGGCGCCTTCGGTCCCTTCAGTTCTAGGCCTCGAGGCGCCTTCGGTATCGATGCCCGATGTGCCGATGCCCGCGGTGGCCTTTCCTTCCGTGTCGTTTTCCGAGCCTTCGCTGCCTGCGGTGGCCCTTCCCGAGGCGGCTCTGCCTTCGATCCCGGTGCCAGAACTTCCCTCGGTCTTGGTGGCCGAACCCCCGTCGGTCTCGGTTTCAGAACTGCCTTCGCTCACGGTCGCGGAACTTCCCGCCCTCGCGGCGCGCGCCGTCCCGTTGCCGAGCCCGGCGCCGCCAGTGCCCGCGCCACCCGTGCCCTCAGTGGCGCTCGATCGCGATCTCGCCTCGGGAACGCTCAGCCCCGGCACCTTCAAGGTTTCAGATCTGAACTTCGATGCGCCGCCTGCACCGGGCGCGCCCGAGAACTCTCTCTCTCTCCCTCCAGCCGACGATGACTCCGACCTCGGCGCCCAAACCCTCCCGTTGACGAGCATCACGCTCGCCGATCTCTACCTCCAGCAGGGACTAAAGGCCGAAGCGAGTGCTGTCTTGTCGCAGGTGATGCGAGAAGAGCCGGAGAACGTGCGGGCGAAGTCGAAGTTCGAGGCCGTGGCGAGAGACCTTGAAGCGCCGGCCCTTGCCGATCCTTCGGCTACCGAACCTGCCCCTCCGATGCCTCCACTATCGCCCGCTGGTCCGGCCGCGGTCACGGCCGCGCCCGTGAAGCGAACGGCAGCAGAAATGCGGGAGCAGACGATCCTTTCGCTCAAGGCCTTTCAAAGCGCCATCGAGCGCGAGGCTCTGCAGCAGAGGGCCACGGAGCAGCGGCCATTCTGATGACAAGCCTATGCATTTCAGGACCCATGCGTTTCAGGCCTGTGCGTTTTCGGGATTGATAGGAGCGATAGCGCCATGAGTGTTTTCGACGTCGCCCTCGAACAGGTGGTGACCCGCGTTCCGGAGATCCGCTTCGTAACCCTCACCGACACCAACGGCATCGAGGTGGCGCGCAAGTCCGTACGCACGGATGCGGCGGCGCAAAGCCTCGCCACCGAGTACACCACGGTCCTCCGCACCGTTGTGGGCATGGCGAAAGACCACGGCCTTGGCGCGCTGCGCGAACTCCAGATCGGCACCGAAAAGACCACAGCGCTGCTCGTGGCCATCACGGCTGAGTACTACCTCGTGGCCCTCCTCGAACCCGACTCCATCACGGGCCGCGCCCGGTTCCACCTTCGCATGGCGGGACTCGAACTCGAGCGCGAGTTCGCGTAACGTCTCATCTGCCCATGGCAACGGCGCGTTTCGTGGCGGCGCCGCCTCATAGCCCCAGGCCTCAAGGGAGTGCTGATTCCATTGGAACTTGAAACACTGAAGTCCGTCCTGTCCATGATCGAGGGGACCGATGTCGTCGAGGTCGAACTCGAAGAGGCGGGGAGAAAGGTGCGCGTCCGCCGCGGCGAAGTCGCCCGTGCCGCGGCAACAAATGCCCAAGCTCCCGTTGCCGCTCCTCAGGTGTTTGCGTCGGCCCCGGTCCCCGCGGCCCCCCCTCCGGGAGGACCGCCGTCCGCCCCTGAGACCCACCCCTCGCATCACATCATGAAGTCCCCGATCGTCGGTACCTATTACCGGGCCGCCGACCCGGCCGCCGCGCCGTTCGTCAAGGTCGGCGACACGGTACGCAAGGGCCAGGTCCTCTGCATCGTCGAGGCGATGAAGCTGATGAACGAGATCGAGTCCGATGTCGCGGGCGAGATCCTCAAGATCCACCCCGAAAACGGCCATCCGGTCCAGTTCGGCGAGCCGCTCTTCACGATAAAAACGGCTTGAGCGCCGCCCCCTTTCGGGCCCTCGTGAAGCAACCCTAGATGTTCAAGAAAGTCCTGATCGCCAACCGTGGCGAAATTGCCCTGAGGGTCATCTGGGCCTGCAAGGAGCTCGGCCTGAAAACGGTCGCCGTTTACTCCGAGGCCGACCGCCACTCGCTCCACGTCAAGTTCGCCGACCAGGCGATATGCATCGGCCCCCCGCGGTCGAAGGATTCATACCTGAGCGTGCCTGCGATCATCAGCGCGGCGGAGATCACCGGCGCCGACGCGATTCATCCAGGCTACGGCTTCCTCGCCGAGTCGTCCTATTTCGCGGAAGTCTGCGAAGCCTGCCGCATCACGTTCATCGGTCCTTCTCCCCAGGCCATTCGCCTTATGGGAGACAAGAGTCGGGCCAAGAAGGCCATGATCAAGGCGGGCGTTCCGGTGGTCCCCGGGTCGCCGGGCATTCTCGAGAACGAAGAGCAGGCGATGGGCGTCGCCAAGGACATCGGCTACCCGGTCATCGTGAAAGCGTCCGCGGGTGGTGGCGGACGCGGTATGCGCATCGTCCGCGACGGCAAGGACCTCGTGGCTGCTTTCCGCGCGGCCCAGGCCGAGGCCACGGCGGCTTTCGGCGTCCCCGACCTCTATATCGAGAAGTTCATCGAAAAGCCCCGGCACATCGAGATCCAGGTGATGGCCGACCAGCGCGGGAACGTGGTTTCGCTCCACGAGCGCGAATGTTCGATTCAGCGCCGGCATCAGAAGCTTCTCGAAGAGGCGCCGTCGCCCGCGGCCCTGATGAACGAGAAGCTGCGTCGCCGGATGGGGAAGACCGCGACCGACGCGGCCGCCGCGGTGAACTACTCGAACGCAGGAACCATCGAGTTCCTCCTCGATGCCGCGGGCAACTACTACTTCATGGAGATGAACACCCGTATTCAGGTCGAACACGGCGTGACCGAGCTCGTCACCGGACGCGATCTCGTGAAAGAGCAGATTCTCGTGGCCGCCGAGCAGCCCTTGTCCTTCCGACAGACCGATATCGCACTCACCGGGCACGCGCTCGAGTGCCGGATCAACGCCGAGGATCCGCGCACCTTCGCTCCTTCCCCTGGACTTATCAAGCATTTCTGGGCGCCGGGCGGCCCGGGAATCCGCGTCGACACCTTCGCGCACGAAGGCTGCGAGGTCCCGCCCTACTACGACAGCATGGTGGCGAAGTTGATGACGTTCGGGAAGGACCGCACCGAGGCCATCGCGCGCATGCGCCGCGCCCTCGACACCATGGTTATCGAAGGCATCAAGACGACGATTCCGCTCCAGCGCCAGATCATGGACGACCCCGACTTCATCGCGGGCAAGCTCGACACCGGCTTCATGGAGCGTTTCTTGAAGCTTACCGCCCCGATTTGACCTCGCTCCTTCCGGGCGCGCCGTTTCTCTACGCGATCATCGATGCTTCGATGATCGGCCTCAGGTCGCTGAGCGAATGGGTGCGTCTGCTCTCAGGCCCCGGCCGCGCTGCGATCGTCCAGTGGCGCTTCAAGGGAATCACCGATGCGGCGGCACTCGAAAGCGCCCAGGAGTTGCGCGAAGCGACCCGGGCCGCAGGCGTCCTCCTCATCATCAATGATCGCCCCGACATCGCGCGTATGGTTGGAGCCGATGGCGTCCATGTGGGCCAGGACGACCTCGACGCGAACGACGCGCGGGCGCTCTTGCCGGGTGGGATCGTGGGAGTGTCGACCCACAATGAAGCGCAGTTCGAGGTCGCGTTGACGCGTCCGGTCGACTACATCGCGGTAGGCCCGGTTTTTAGCACCACCAGCAAGGCGGACCCAGATCCTTTGGTGGGGCTCGAGTTCGTCTCCTGGGCGAGCTCGCGCACCACCAAACCCATAGTGGCGATCGGCGGCATCAATGCCCCGAACGCCCGCTCCGTTGTGAATGCGGGTGCGCGAGGTCTCGCGGTGATCTCCGAAGTGATGAGAGCGGAGCATCCGGACCGGGCCGCGACCGCACTGGCCCGGGCGATGCGCCCTTCGGCCGCGAGATAACATTCGCTCCATCATGACCGCCCGCATTCTCGACGGAGCCGCGACCGCCCAAAAGATTCGTGAGGAAGTGAAGGCCGAAGCCCACGCTTTCGTGAGCGGAGGCGGAAGAAGGCCGGGCCTTGGCGCCCTCCTCGTGGGCGACGACCCCGCCTCGAACATCTACGTGTCGAGTAAGACAAAGGCCTGCGAAGAACTCGGCCTGCATCACGTCACCGAGCGCCTCCCCGCGTCCGCGAGCACCGACGAGGTTCTGGCCGTGGTCGAGCGCTTCAACCAGGACCCCGCAATCCACGGGATCCTCGTGCAGCTCCCGCTCCCCAAACAGGTGGATGCGATCCGCGTGCTCGACGCGGTTTCGCCCCGTAAAGACGTCGATGGTTTCCATCCCGAGAATGTGGGCCTCCTGTCGCAGGGGCGCGTCCGCTTCGCGCCCTGCACTCCCGCGGGCGTAATGGAACTCCTGCGTCGCGAGGGCATCGATCCCAAGGGCAAGACCGCCGTGGTCGTGGGTCGCAGCGACATCGTGGGGAAGCCCATGGCGCTGCTTCTTCTTCACGCCCACGCGACCGTCACCATCGCACACTCCCGCACGAAGGACCTGGCCGCGGTCACACGCACCGGGGACATTCTGGTAGCGGCGGCGGGGAAGCCTGCGCTTCTGCGCGCGGAACATGTGCGCGAAGGTGCGGTGGTGATCGACGTAGGGATCCATCGCATCGCAACCGATGCCGAGGCCCGCGACATGCTGTCTCCCACGCGTCTCGCGAAGTTCGACCCGAGGAAGGGCGCCGTGGTCGGGGAC
>JAYUUU010000091.1:0-4182 GCA_043754395.1 Vicinamibacteria bacterium | reverse complement strand
GTGCTGGACGCGACTTGAAGTTCGAAGAGCTTCCTTGCGTCGCCGACAGAAAGGTCGGGGTTGTTCGTGACGCTTGCGACGAGAAATGCGTCGCCGCGCTTGTAGAAGATCTCCTTCCCGTCGGGCGACCACCTGGGGCTGCGGCCGCCGTTGGTCGAAACCGCCACCACCACGTCGGGCCGCGCCACCTTACGGACATACACCTCGTCCCGCCCGGTGTCGTCGGCGACATAAGCCACGAGCTTCCCATCGGGGGAGAACTGGCCGCCCACCTTGCTGGCCGGAGAGATCAGGAAGGGCGTGACCTCGCCCGTGGGGGAGAGGATGAAGAGGTCAGTGCTGGTCCCCTTGAGGCGCTCGGCGAAGAGCAGCGTGCCATCGGGGCTCGACGAAAGAGGAAGCTGAATTCCGGGGCGCTTCAAGACGAGTTTCGCGGGCCCGCCATTCGCGGGAACGGAATGAATGTCCCATTCGCCGCCGCGGTTCGATGCGAAGAGAAGGGTCGAGCTGTCCCGGCTCCAGGTGGCGAAGCGGTTGTTGCCCTCACTATCCAGGGTCAGGCGCGTCAGAGTCCGGCGGCGCAGCTCCATCGTCCAGATGATGCTGTCCACCACGAACGCGACTCGAGTGCCGTCGGGGGAGAGGGTGACATCGAGGAGCCTCGAGGGCTGCTCCTCGATCTTCGACACCGTCCCGTTTCGATCGACCCACGCAAGCGTTCCAAGCGTCACATCCCCGGGCACGTAGACGAGTGTCCCGGTTTCGGACGTGGCGTACCAGGAGGCGTTGAGGTTCGGTGTTGTGAATACGTCTTCGATCACCAGGGCGGGCGCCGCCGAAGCTGCGGGGCGACCTGGGTTCCACGGGATGGCCGTGACGTTGCCTCGAGCACTGCCGAGCAGAAGGTGGCCTGAAGTCGCGAAGGACGATTGCCAGTTCCCGGTGGAGACCTTTGTCCACGTCGTCGAGCCTGAGGGAAGGAAGGCGGTGCCCGCTCCTTCCATGTTCACTCCGCCCCATATCGAGAACACGAGGCCGCGCCCTCCTGGAAGGGAATGGGGGAAGGCGTGCGCATAACCCTTCGAACCACTGTCGGGCTCGGTCAGGTTCTGTGGTTTGCCGCCCGACGAGGGAATCTTGAGGAGACCCGACATCAGTGTGGGCACGTACACGATGGCGTCATCCTCACCCCACGTAGCTCCAAACGTCTGATACGACGCATCGGCGATCGCGGTTGCAGCCCCGCCCGAAACCGGGGCGGTCATCAGCTTTCCTCTTGCGAAGAAACCGACGTGGTCGCCTTTGGGCGAGAAGAAGGGCTGTTGAGCGGTCTCGCTTTCCGGAACCAGGACCGAATCGAAGCGGTCGAGCGCCCTGAGATACAAGCGCGACACTCCCGCGGCATCTCGCGCCACATAAGCAAGCGTGCGGCCGTCACGGGTGATCGCAGGCGCTCCATTGCCGGCGACGATCTGCCCCGGGGGAAGGTCGATCGTGAGGCGGGTCACGAGTGCCGGTGCTTGCGGGCGGAGGCGTGCCCAAATCCACGCGCCTGCCAGGGCAGAGATGAGGGCGATGACGACGAGCGCCGACCATGGCGTCGAACGTTGGGCTGGACGCGTTGCGGGTGAGACGGGCGTCGGTCCGGTTGCGGTCCCCGCGTCGAAGGGTTCGCACAAGACCATCCGCGCCTCGCCCATATCGCGCAGACGCTGGCGCGGGTCGCGCGCGAGACACCGCCTCAGGAGCCGGGCCACTGGACCGGGTGTCGCAGCAGGCAGCTTCGCCCAGGGGACATCCTCTCTAAGGACGGCGGCCAGCGTGTCGCTCACGGTTTCGCCCGAGAAGAGTCGTTCGCCTGTGAGCATTTCGAACACCACGACCCCGAAAGACCAGATGTCGGCCCGCTTGTCGACGGCTTTGCCGCGCGCCTGCTCCGGCGACATATAGGCGGCCGTGCCCATGATCATGCCCGCCTCGGTCGCATGCCTCGACATGGTGGGTGAGTGAGAGAGGTTTCCCGAACCGCTGTTCGTTCCGTGATCGCCTTCGAAGGCTTTGGCGAGACCGAAGTCGAGAACCTTGACCTTGCCGTCGGGCGTGACCTTGACATTCGCGGGCTTGAGATCACGATGGACAATGCCGTGTTCATGCGCTTCTTCAAGCGCCTCGGCAATCTGTCTCGCGATGGCGATGGTTTCGTCGATCGGTACCGCACCATCGCGCAGTCGCTGCGCGAGATCCTCGCCGGCCACGAGCTCCATCACGAGGAAGGCGATGGGATCACCACGGAGGGCCGCCTGAGAGCCCGCAGGAGCGACCACCTCGCCGGTCCCGGGGGATTCACTCCCTCGGGACCGGCTCTCGATGGATGCGTCGCTCCGAGGACGCGAGCCGTCAGCTGCCGAAGGCAGCTGGTCAAAAGAATAGACCGCGGCGATGTTGGGGTGATTCAGGGTGGCGAGAATCTGCGCCTCGCGACGGAATCGGCCGACGCGCTCGGTGTCCTGGGCGACGGCCGCGGGCAACACTTTGATCGCTACATCGCGACCGAGCTTCGTATCGCGCGCGCGAAAGACTTCGCCCATGCCGCCTGCACCAATGGGGCCTGTGATCTCATACGGCCCAAGCCGCGATCCCGACGTCAAAGACATGAATGGCGCAGTCTAGTGGGTCGCGGGGTCACTGAGCCCAGCCCGCTCAAGGTTCCCGTTCACGCCGAGCCCAGTCCGTTGGCGTCCCGTCGAAGCGAGGTCGCTGAGCAAAGTCCGTTCGCATCCAGTCGAAGCGACCTTGTGAGACCCCGCTAACATCACTCCAATCTCATGGCGCCCGACGCCGACATTCCGTTCACCGATCCCCAGGCCGAAACTCCGCCCTCTCGAAGGCGCGGCATAGGCCTTTGCCTCTCGGGCGGCGGTTTCCGCGCGACACTTTTCCATGCGGGCGCCATCCAGCGCCTCTTCGAACTCGGCATCGCCAACCGCCCTGACTTCGACACCGTAGCCTCAGTTTCAGGAGGCGGCCTCACCGCCGCCCAGTGGGCCACAGCCCGGTCATTGCGAGGAAGCTCATCGATCGAGGGCGAGCGCGCAAGCCTGGCCTCGGGCCACGAAGCAGCACGCCGAACGAGTGCGTCCGTCATTGCGAGGAGCTCGTCGAACGAGGGCGACGAAGCAATCCCCGAACTCAACTACCAATCCGACATCATCCGCCCCCTCCAGGCCCTCACCTCCCGAGACCTCCGCACCGGAGCGATGGCGAAAAGTTCCTCCTCCCATGGAACTGGTTCCGCGGCTCCTATGCCGCGAACGAGATAATCGAGAAGTTCGAGGCCGCGTTAGCGCATCGATGGTCTTGAGAGAGAAGTCGCGGTGCAGTTTCGTGGCCATCTCGACCAGCGCGTCGTCGACGCTCAACATCTAAACTCGTGTTCGGAAGAACGCCTTCATGTTCGCGATTCGGGCCTCGTCCTTCTCGCGATAGGGCCTGGTCAGACCGGGCCCATCCGCCCGCAGCGTCCGCGCCGGCCATTGTTTCGTAGTCTATGTAGTTATGAGAATATACATAGACTATGAAACGAACCGCGACCGGCCCGCCACCCCACCAAAGGCTCCAAGCGCTGCTGCGTGGCAGTAAGACCGCGCGTTCGCGTGATCTCGTGGCCAGCGGCGTTCCACGCATGCGCCTTTCCCGTCTGGTGGCCGCCGGGAGGCTACAGCGCGTGGCACGCGGGCTTTATGCGCTCCCCACTTACCTGGGCGGTGAACATAGCGAACTGGTGGCGGTAGCCAAGCGCGCGCCAAAGGCGGTGTTCTGCCTGCTCACCGCGCTGCGACTTCACGAGCTGACCACCCAGGCTCCCTTCGAAGTATGGATCGCCATCGGCAACAGCGACCATGCCCCTCGAATGGACCATCCGCCCCTTCGCATCGTCCGGTTCTCGGCCGCTTCGCTCGCGGAGGGTGTTGAGACGAAGCGCGTGGGAGGGATTCCAGTGCGGGTGACGAGCGTCGCCAAGACGGTGGCGGACTGCTTCAAATTCCGAAACAAGATCGGCCTGGATGTGGCTCTTGAGGCGCTGCGTGAGGCACGCCGCGAGCGCAAGGCAACGGCAAACGACCTGTGGCGTTTCGCGAAGATCAATCGAGTGGCCAACGTGATGCGCCCCTACATGGAGGC
>JAYUUU010000090.1:0-23055 GCA_043754395.1 Vicinamibacteria bacterium | reverse complement strand
CGAGTAGGTGCAGCCGGTGCCATGGGTGTTCTTCGTCTCGATGCGGGGCGTCGTGAATTCA
Organism: Vicinamibacteria bacterium; assembly: GCA_043754395.1. Taxonomy (GTDB): domain Bacteria; phylum Acidobacteriota; class Vicinamibacteria; order Fen-336; family JAGNNV01; genus JAGNNV01. The sequence goes on along the minus strand of JAYUUU010000090.1, from coordinate 22,994 downwards.
TGCAGCGATGCGCCATCCCAGAGGACGTCGGTGGGGTCACCTTCGAGATGGCCTCCTTTGATGAGCACCGCGCGGCAGCCGAGGCTTCGAAGCTCCATGGCCGCCTCCTTCATCTCGCGAACCGAAGTTATCGGTCGCGAGAGCAGAGCCGAGGCTTCCGGGAGATTGGGCGTGATAAGCGCCGCGAGGGGAAAGAGGTGTTCGATGTACGCCGCTTCAGCCTCCGCATCCAGAAGACGGTCGCCGCTTTTCGCGACCATCACCGGATCGACGACGAGGTTCGTGAGCCGGCGCTCCGAGATCACCCGCGCGACCTCTTCGATGATCGCGCGATTCGCGAGCATGCCGGTCTTGAGCGCGCTGATCTCCATGTCGTCCGCCACCGCTTCGATCTGCGCACGCACCATCTGCGGTCCGAGGGCTTGCCAGCCCGTCACGGCCACCGTGTTCTGCGCGGTGATGGCGGTGATCGCGGTGGTGCCATGTATGCCGTGCGCGGCGAAGGTTAAAAGGTCAGCCTGAATCCCGGCGCCGCCCCCCGAATCCGACCCGGCGATCGACAGCGCGATCTTCATCGCGACGCGACGAGGGACTCGAAGTTCCGGAGCATCCGCAGCGTGAGTCCCCAGATGGTGAGGCCCCGGATCTCGATGGCCGGGAAACGCAGAGTCTGTCCGGCGTGCTGCATGGTCAAAGACGACGCGTGAAGCGAATCGAAGAGGTCTGTGAGCGGAATCCAGTGAGTGGCCGCCACTTCCTCCGACAGGGTCAGGGAGTCGGGCGCATCGAGTGCTACAAAAACAAACGGCGCGATCTTCATGTCGAGGACCCGGGTGCGGGCGGTCGCGCGGGTTTCGTCGAGCGGGCCGAGGAGGTGACCTTCGGGTGTGAGCCGCAGGCCGATTTCCTCTTCGGTCTCGCGTATGGCGGTGTGAACGAGACCTGAGTCCGCTTCTTCAGCGCGGCCGCCCGGTAGTCCGACATGCCCGGACCACGGGTCGTTGGGATGGTCGGCCCTCTTGATGAAGAGAGCCTCGAGACCGCGGCCTTTGGGACGAAGAACCAAAGCCACGGCCGCGGCGTGGGTTGCGCCGTCGATCGTCCGGGCCTCGCGCCCGCGAAGGGCAAGGCCGATCCCGTCGAGAGAAAAGCGGGAGGCCGAGGAGGTCGAGGTCTCTGCCAGTGAAACCTCGGCGGGCAACGTCACTCCCATTCAATCGTGGCGGGAGGCTTGCTCGAGATGTCGTAGACCACGCGGTTGATGCCCTTCACCTCATTGATGAGGCGGGACGACATCCGGGCCAGCAGATCGTGGGGGAGTCGAGCCCAGTCGGCGGTCATGCCGTCGGCCGAATCAACGCAGCGGATCGCGAGGGTGTTGTCGTACGTGCGGCCATCGCCCATGACGCCCACCGATTTCACCGGCAGCAGGACCGCGAACGATTGCCATACTTTCCGGTAAAGGCCGGCTTTACGAATCTCGTCGACCACCACCGCGTCGGCCTCGCGCAGCGTGTCGAGCGCTGGGCGCGTGATCGGGCCGACGATTCGGATGGCGAGGCCGGGGCCGGGAAAGGGTTGCCTGAAGATGAACTCTTCCTCGAGTCCGAGGCGCAGGCCAACCGCGCGCACCTCGTCTTTAAAGAGTTCACGGAGAGGCTCCACCAGCTTGAAGCCAAGGGCTTTGGGAAGGCCGCCCACGTTGTGGTGGCTCTTGATGACGGCGGACGGCCCCTTCACCGACTGGGATTCGATGACGTCGGGATAGAGCGTGCCCTGGGCGAGGAACTTCACTTTCCCAAGCTTCTTCGCCGAGGCCTTGAAGACGTCGATGAACTCCTTGCCGATGATCTTCCGCTTCTTTTCGGGATCGGTGACGCCCTTGAGCGCCTTCTCGAAGCGCCTCGAGGCATCGACGCACACCAGCGGCAAGCCGAGCTTCGATTCGAACCGTTCCTTCACTTGCGCGGCCTCATCTTTGCGGAGGAGGCCGTTATCAACGAACACACAGGTGAGCTGGGTTTTCACCGCCTGATGAACGAGTACCGCGGTCACCGCGGAATCGACGCCGCCCGACAAGGCGCAGATCACGCGCTCTTTGCCGACCATCTGTCGGATCTTCTCGATGGTCCCGCCCACGAAAGACGCGGGGTCCCAGTCGCGCGAACAGCCGCAAAGGTCCAGGAAGTTTCCGAGGACCTGCATTCCCTGCGCGGTGTGCTTCACTTCCGGATGGAACTGGATCCCGTAAAGGCCCTTCTTCGGGTACTCCATCACGCCGACCGCGGTGTTCGACGTCGAACCCGAGATGGAGAAACCGCGGGGCGGACGCAGGATCGAATCGCCGTGGCTCATCCACACCCGGGTGCGCGCGGCGAGACCGCGAAGCAGACGGGATTGCGGTGAGGCCTCGAGATCGGCGGGCCCGAACTCCTTCGAGTCGGCCTGCACCACCTCGCCGCCCAGGACCTTGGCCATGAGCTGCATGCCGTAGCAGATGCCGAGCACGGGAACGCCCACCCCTTCGATGATCTCGCGGCTGATCTGCGGAGCGCCTTTTTCGTAGACGCTCGAGGGGCCGCCGGAGAGAACCAGGCCCTTGGGTTTGTACGCGAGGATCGTCTTGAGGGCCGTCCCGGGGGGGATGATCTCGGAGTACACGCCGAGCTCCCGGAAGCGGCGGGCGATGAGGTGCGTGAATTGAGAACCGAAATCGATGATGAGTACGGAGTCCCGGGTCATCTTCAGGAGTATAGGGCTGATTGGACTACACTTCGCACGAGTTGACCGGCGAGCGACAGGCGATATTCAAACGCGTCCTTGGGACGGTTATTGGGATAGTTCTGGCCACAGCCGCCTGCGGAAAATCAGCCATTTTGCCGCCGACGTCGCCCTTTCCGCCGGTGTCCCGCTGGGAAAAGCCGTTGGACCTGGCCCTCGCGGCCCCTTTGACCGCCGACGGAACTCTATTATTTGCAGCGCTTTCCAGCGGAGCGGTCCTTGCCATCGATCCAGCAGCCGGTACGACCGTGTGGACGCGACCGGGAAAGGTCCCGGGTTTCGTGGTGGCTCGGCCGGGGTTTCTGGTGTTTGTCGAAAAGGACGGCGTCGTCTGGGGCATCAATGCCCAGGACGGCGACGCCCAATGGAAGACCACGACCAAGGTCAGCGAAGTCCGAAGCGTCCGGCTGGATGGGAATAGGGTCTTTCTAGGCGGCGTTTCGGGGCTCGCGGCGATCGTGGTGTCGACCGGTGAACTCCGTTTCGATCTCGAGGCGAAGGACGTCCGCGACATCGATGTGGCGAGCGACCGGATTGCGGCGATCGAGGAGGGCGCCCTCATCGTCCGCGGCCGCGAGGACGGCGCCATCCTCTTCCGGCTGGCCTCACCCGAGGGTGAGTTCGGCGCCCCCGCTTTGATGGCGGACGGTCGCATGGTCGTTGGGTCGGGAACCCGCCTCGTTCGCGCGATCTCCGCGAAGGGCGAGTTCGGCTGGCGTTTCAAGGTTGGCGCCCGAGTGCCGCACCGGCCCCTCGACTTCCTCGACGGAAAGCGCGTGGGCGTGCTGTCGTTCGAAGGTGTTTTTTACGAGGTATCGCTTGGAGGAGGGGACATGAGGCGCCGCGCCCTTCTGCCCTCGAGACCTTTCGGGCCGGCCCTTCTCACCGCGGGCCGGGTGTGGGCGCCCGTGTTCGAGGACGAACTGGCCGCGATCGATCCTATGACCACGAAAGTCATCGGCCGCGCGAAGTTCGGCGGAGGCTTCCTGTCCCCTCCCGTTCTCGTGGGTGGTCGATGGATCGCCGAGGTTTCGAGTCCAAGGCGCATCGTGGCGCTCGAGACGGCGCGCGTCCCCTAATCCCGTGTCGGGCGTTCGGGGTTCTCCGGCCCGGGTATCATCGCGAACGTCTTTCTTCCCGGGGGAATCGCAACTGCAGAATCGGAACTGTTCCGCCAGAACTCTGTGATCGGTCGAAAACTCGCGTCGAGATACGAAATCCTCCGAGAGGTCGGTCGAGGGGGCATGGGAGTCGTGTATCTGGCGCGCGACCCCGTCCTCGAACGGGACGTCGCGATCAAGATGCTCACCTCAGGGAACCTCCAGGGGGACCAGCGCGAGCGGTTTGAGCGTGAGGCGCGCGCGGTCGCCAAGCTCGACCACCCAGGCATCGTCCCGATCTACGACTTCGCCGACTACGAAGGGAATCTCTTCTTCGTCATGCCCTACGTCGAGGGCAAGACGCTTCGTGCGGTCCAGAAGGAAGAGACGCTCAAGCCCTTCGAGGTCCTGGACATCGGCGCGCAGGTCGCCGAGGCGCTTCACTACTCGCATCAACGTGGGATCGTGCACCGGGATATCAAGCCCGAGAACATCATGGTCGTCCGCGAGGGTCAGGACTGGCGGGCCAAGCTCATGGACTTCGGCATAGCCCTTGGGCCGAAGGACTCGCGCATGACGAAGTCCGACATCATCGTCGGGACACTCGCCTATCTGCCTCCCGAATCGATCCTCGACTCCTCGAGTTCGCCGGCCGCCGACATCTATTCGCTCGGCGTGGTTCTTTTCGAGGCGCTCTCCGGCAAACTCCCGTTCTCCGGCGACACCCAGACCGTTCTTTACAAGATCGTGCACTCGGAACCGGAGCCACCGGGTCTGCTCGCCTCTCTCGTCGACATCGAGACTGAGAACATCGTCCTCTCGTGCATGGCGAAAGCCGCGGCCGCGCGGCCGAAGGACGGGAACGAGATCGGCTCGGTGCTGCGCGAACTGGCGCGGCGCCTCGAGAACCCTCAGACTCAGCTTTCGAACTCCATCGTGGTTCCGCGCGCGGGCTCGGCCATCGTGGGCCGCTCTCACGAGATCGAAAGCCTCGTGAAGTCGTTCCACCGCGCGCAGGCGGGTGAAGCCCAGCTGGCACTGGTGGGCGGCGAGCAGGGCTTCGGCAAAGGGTCTTTACTGCGGGAACTCGAGCGCGTGGCGAAAAGTCGCGGCGCCCTGATCCTCCACGGCCGTTTTGTCGAGCGCATGGATCCGGCCCTGCCCTATCAGGGTTTCGGCGAGGCGTTCCGCGAATACCTGGACGTCGATCCGGAACGGGCGACCAAGACACTCGGCGATCTCCTCCCCGAACTGCGCGTGCTCTTTCCCGAGATCGCGGAGGCGGCGCGAGGCGAATCGCAGCCCGTGATCGCAACCAGACGCGAGGACCGGACGTTCACGCTCGATCTCCTTGCTCGCGCCGCCGGCCGCCTCGCCGCCGTCCAGCCTCTGGTTTTCATCTTCGAAGACCTTCATCTCGCGGACGCGTCTCTCGAGGCGATCCAGTACGTCTTCCACCGACGGTCCTCTTCGAGACTCATGATCGCGGGCACGTACGTCCAGTCGGGCGGCGGCGAGGGCGACCCGATGTCGCGACTCGTGAAGACAATCCGCGCCGATCAGGGCACCCTCCTCATCTCGCTCAAGGCCCTCGAAGCCGCCGACTGCCGTCAGCTTGCGATCGGCATTCTCGGCAAGGATCGCGTGCCCGAGGACGCGGGGATGGCGCTGTTTCAGGCGACGGGCGGCAATCCCTTCTTCGTGGCCGAACTGGTAAGGAGTCTTTCCCCCGAAGGGCGGTTCGAGGAGTTCACTCTCGCCGCCCGGCGCGGCGGCTCGCAGGGTCTTGCCCTTCCAAACTCCCTCCAGAAGCTGATGGAGGAAAAGGTCGCGGCCATGGCCGATGCCGATCGCAGCGTTTTGCAGGCGGCGGCCGTGATCGGCGCGTCCTTCGACCCGTCCGAGGTGAGTCATCTCTCCGGTCTTGGAACCTCGGCGGAAAGAGTCATCGAAGGCCTCATGGAACGAAGTGTGTTCCGCGAGGACGCGGTGTCGGGCAGCTCGCGCCTCGCCTTCGCGAGCACGCTCCTCCTCGATGCGACGTATCGGACGCTCAATCAGGTCCGAAGACGCGCCCTCCATCGCTCCTACGCCGAGTTCCTGGAGACCCGTTACGCGAAACGCCTTGACCGCGTGGCCCCGGTCTTGTTCCGTCACTTCCAGGTCGCAGGTCTCCTTGACCGTGCGGCGCTCCACGGCCTCGCGGCGGCCCGGAACGCCTTCGGGGGCGGCGCATACGAAGACTCCCGTCGCCTCGCGCAGACCGTTTTGACCCTTGTCGAGAGCGAGGACTGGCTGGGCGATCAGGGTGTTGAGGCTGAGATCTGTCTCGTCTACGCCCGCGCGGCGCTCGAGGCGTTCGAGTCCGAGGACGCGGGGCGCATGGGCCGTCGGGCGGCGGATCTGTTCGCCCGTGCGAAGGATTTCCGCCAGCAGGCCGAGGCGCTGGTGCTGGCCGCAGACGCGGCGCTGCGCGCCCTGAAGCTGGATGAGGCCAAGGCCCTCGCGACCGAGGGTCTTGACCTCGCCCGCGAACATCGGCTGACCGGACCGGTCAACCGCTTCAGCGAAATCCTCGATGCGGTTCAGCAGTCGCGGTCCCACGGCACCTCACCGGACCCCGTCACTTCGAGCCACCGGACCCCGCAGGCCTCGGCCGCCCAGATTCGCCCACCCGCGGCTCCGCGCGCTACCGCCATCCTGCTCCTCGAGGCCGAGTACCTCGCGGCCGAAGAGGCGACCGAAGAGCGCGCGAAGCGCAAGGATCCGGTTTCGCCCGAAGAGGAAGTCGTTCACCTCATGAAGTTCGCCGATCTCGCCTTGAAGATCGGCCGATTGGCGCCGGGCCTCGAGGCTTGTCGACGGGCGCTCAAACTCGCCACCGCCGGCGACGTCGTGACCATGGCGAGCCTGGGCCTTCTTCACACCAAACTTCTTCTTCGCACTCTCCAGCTCGACGAGGCCCTCGAGGCGGCCCGCACGGCGCTCGCACCCAACTTCATCCTCAAAGGATCGGTACCTCGGGCTCTCGCGGTTCAGATCGCCGCCCATGAGGCCGAGGCCCTCGTCATGTTGGGCGAGCCCGCGAAAGCCCGCGAGCGGCTCGAGGCCGAGGGCCTCGATGGCGAGGCCGGTAATGAGGATCGCTCCCTCCCGCTCTTCCTTGCCTATGCCGAAGTGCTTGCGTATCTCGGCGACCGTGCTCTGGCCCTCGACCTGATGAACGACGCGCTCGCGAACGCGGAAAAGCGCGGAGACAGTCTCGCCCTCGTCCAGGCTCTCAATGCCCGTGCGCGCATGCTCCTGCTCGCGGGAACGCCCGACACCGCGATTGAAGATGTGCGGCGAGCCCTGGCGCTGGCGGGCGAAGTTCCAGACGCCCTTCTTCTCACGAGCGTCCGGCTCTCTCTCGGTCTTTGCCTCGCCGACCTTGGGGCGGTGAGTGCTGCAGACGCCGAGTTCCTCGCCGCGAACCGCGAGTCCGAGGGCATGGGCGCCCGTGTGCTTCTGCTCGAGGCTCAGCTTGGACTCTCGGCCACGAATCGCTCGCGCGGCCGATACCTTGCCGCCGAAATCGCGGCGCGCGTGGCCTTGCAATTCGCCACCGCGGCTTCTGCGAAATTGCTGCAGGCGCGAGCTGAGTTCGCCCTTGCCCGGGTGTTCCTCGACAGCGGGGCCACCAAGGAGGCGACGCACGCGCTTGAACGCGCCCGCTCCATCGCACGCGATGCCGGCGAGGTTTCCGTGCACATCGACACTCTCACGGAACTCGCGCGCATGGCGCGAATCAACGGCGAATCAGCCCACGCCCGCGACCTGGCCCTCGAGGCCTGGAACGAATCGACCGAACGCGGCGATCTCGTGCGACGGGGCGTGACCATGCTCGAACTCGGACGTCTCGAGATCGAGAGCGGTCATACCGACGCGGCGGTCACGCGTTTCCGGGGTGCCCTGGCCGCGGCCTTTGGGAGCAGCGCTCCTCGCCTCGCCACGCGGCTGTATGACGGTCTGGTCGACTCGCAGCTCAAGTCCGAGGACATTCAGGGCGCGCTCCGCTACGCCGAGGCGGCGGAGGGGTCGACCGAGACGCTCGGCGAGTTCGGCGCCAGCGAGCGGATCAAGACCGCCTTTCTGACCGCCCGCATTCAGCGAGTTGCGCAGAACCTTCCCGGCCTCCGCGATGCGGTCGGTCGGGCGATGAAGATCTCGGACGAGAGCGGCGACCGCCTGCTCCAGGCCCAGAGCGCGCTCGACGCGGGACGTCTCTGCCTCGAGGCGGACCCGGACCTCGCCCTCTCCATTCTCGAGCGCGGCCTTTTGCGCGCCCGCGAGGCGGACGCGCTCGCGATCGAAGCCGCGATTTGCGGCCATATCGCGTCGATCCAGATTCGCCGCGGTCTGGTCAAGGAAGCGCGTGTCAACTCCGAAGCGGAGATGGAGGCGATCGGCCGAGCGGGCATGCTCAAAGGGGCGCTTCGAAACCGGCTGCGCCTGGCCCGATGCTTCGACCTTCTCGGCGAGCTCAAGCAGTGCGCCGACATGCTCGAATCCGAGGCGCCGCCCGAAGGCGACCCGTCTTTAGCCGTAGGCTTCCTTTCGTACCGCTCTCAGATCAAGCTTTCGCAGGGGCGGCTCAGTGGCGCGCTCGAAGACGCGGAGACCGCGGTCCGCCACGCGGCGCGCGGCACGGGTCGCGATCTCGCGGACGCCCTTCTCCAACGGGCGGGGTATGGGCTTGCGACCGCGGACGTCGGCAACGCGACGGCGGACCTAGAAGGGGCTCGGCGGGCGTCCGAGTCGGCGCGCGGGGTTCATCGTCCTTTCGAAGAGGCGCTTCTCGGTCTCGCCGAGGGACAGTTGATGATCCTCACCGGCGATCTCGCAAAAGGCGCGACGCTCGCGGAGACCGCGGGCCTCAATTTCGACCGGGGCTCGCACGAGATCTGGGCGAGCGCTTCGCGTCTCCTCACCGCCCGCTGCCTCGCCCGCACCGACACTCCGTCGGCCGACCGGCTCGCCGCGCGAGTCGAGGCCTTCGCGCGCGAGAGGTCTCTTGTCTCCATGCAGGTGAACGCGTTGACGCTTCGGGGTCTTCTCGCCCATGACATGTCCAGGCTCGACGAGGCGTCCGAGCTCGCCGAGCGCATCGGATCGCCGTGGAGTCTCGCGAGCATCGCTCATGTGCGCTTCCGGATCTTCACCGAGCGCAAAAACGAGAAGGCGAGTGCGGCCGAGCACAAGGCGTTCAGATCGCACATCTCCATCCTGTCGTCTGAACTCGACGCGCCCTCGCGCGCCCGCCTGATCGCCGCCGCCGAAAAAAGCGGACACCCGTTTCTTATTTGAGATTGGGGGGCGGTAAACGGCCCCGCCCCCCAAACCCCCCGGCGCTCCGGCCGGAGTAAATCCGGCCTTCGCTTCTTCCGCGCGTCAGCAAACGGTTCCGCCCCCCACAAACGAGCGAGCGGAGCGAGCGACTTTGCGTTGGAAGGCTCGGCACCGCCGAGCCAGACAAAAAACCCCCCGGCGCTCCGGCTGGAGTGACAAACGAGCGAGCGCAGCGAGCGACTTTGCTCTGGAGCGGGTCCGCGGAGCGGAGCCGCTCAGGAATCCAGCCTTCGCTTCTTCGGGCGATGCGGGCAGCGGCCCCGCCCCCCGCAAACGAGCGAGCGGAGCCGCTCAGGAATCCAGCCTTCGCTAGCTCGGACCTTTCGTGGTGGCCCTGCGGGTGGTGACATCGTATCCTCAGGCCTTCCAAGCATGTCTAGTCGCGTTTCGAAGCCGTCGCTGAAATACGCGGCCGACGTTCTCCTCGTGGATGCCGATAAGGCCCGAGGCACCGCCCTCGCCGCCGGGCTTCACACCGCGGGGATTTCGGCGATTGTTTGCGATCCCGCGGAAGATCTGGCGGTGAAGGCCGCGAGTGCCCGATGCCTTCTCCTACGGCGGCGTCTCGGACAGACCGACGCCTTTCAGCTCGCGCGATCGCTTCGTAAGGGCGCGGGGGGCCCGCTTCGCCTGCTGATTCTGGGCGATGATCCAAACGCCGAGGACGTCCTGCGCGCCATCGACGTACAGGCCCTGGGTATCGCCTTCGAGCCGCACACGGCCGACGGTCTCGTTCCCAGGATTCGAAAAGCTATCGAGGCCGACCCCGCGGATTTGATTGACGCGGCGGATGCGCAGGTCTTTCGGATTCGCCGGGGTGGGGTTGTCTTCAAGATGCGGGCGCGGCCCGAGCTTCTTGTCGACTACCTGCTTCACGCGACTGAGAGTCTCTCGCCCGCGCTCGCGCCACCTTTGGCCCCGCCACTCGCTGGACCGCCCGTGCCGGTGGAGGATCCGGTTCCGTTGGAGCACCGCACGGGAGGGTTCCTGGTTGTCCGCGACGATCGTCGCGTGGTGTTCGCGAACCCCGCGGCAAGAACCCTGCTCGCTCTGCCGGAAGACCTTGGCGGCGTGCGGTTCGACGAGCCGCTCGACGTGAAGCGCGTGATCGAGAAGAAGATCAAGTCAGGACGGCGGTCTCTCGACGTCATCATCCGGACCAGGGAAATGTTCTATGAGGGCGAGAGGGCCCTTGGCGTTTCCCTGCGTGACGTTACCGAGCTGCGCAACCTCGAAAGCCAGCTCCGCCTCTCGAACGAAATCCTCGACCGTGTGCCTGCGGTTGTCCTGGTCGCCGATCCCGATGGCCGAGTGGCCTATGCCGGCCCGGGCATCAAGTCCCTCCTGGGTTTCGACGCGGCCGAGGCCATGGGCGAGGGCTTCTGGACCCTCGCGTGGCCCAATGTCAAAGAAGCGGAGGCCATGCGCGATGAGTTCACGAAGGCCCCTCATCGTGAAGACGCGACCCACGCGCCCTTTGAAGCTCGCCTCGTCGCCCGCGAAGGCACGCCCCGGATCCTCTCCTTTCAGTTCGCGAAAGGCCCGGGCGGCACGCTGATCGCGGTAGGCCAGGACGTCACCGCCCGAAAAAACGCCGAAAGCGAGAGCACGCGAGCGCGCGAATCGGCCGAAGCCGCAACCGCCGCCAAGTCGGACTTCCTCGCCAACATGAGCCATGAGATCCGCACCCCGATGAATGCGGTGATCGGCATGACCTCGCTGCTCCTCGACACCGACTTGAATGCCGAGCAACGGGACTATGCCGAGATCATCCGCAAGAGCGGCGAGGCCCTCATCTCTCTCATCTCCGACATCCTCGACTTTTCGAAGATCGAGGCGGGGAAGTTCGAACTCGACCGGCACAACTGCACGCCGGAGGGTCTGGTGGAGCAATGCCTCGACTTGTTGGCGAGCCGGGCCGCGGAGAAAGGGCTCGATCTCGCGGGCTTCGTCGACGCCACCGCGGCGCTGGAGTTCTGGGGAGACGGCACGAGAATCCGTCAGATCCTCGTCAATCTTGTGGCGAACGCGGTCAAGTTCACCGAGGCCGGCGGCGTCATGGTCGAGGCGCGCCTGCAACCCGAGACCTCTCCACGCGATCCCTCCTCCAACTGGTCCGAACTCGTCATCAGTGTGACCGACACGGGCATCGGTATTCCCGAGGACAAGTTGGGCCGACTCTTCAAGCCCTTCTCTCAGCTCGATGTTTCCACCACGAGACGATATGGCGGCACGGGTCTCGGCCTCGCGATTTCCGTTCAGCTCGCGGAGCTGATGGGCGGTCGCATTACCGTCGAGAGCACTCCGGGGAAAGGGTCCCGTTTTTCTCTCTCGATTCCCGTCGAAGTGATCGCGAAAACGAAGCAGCAGTACCTGACTCCCGCGTCCGCCTGGCTTGCCGGCAAGCGGTTTCTCGTCTGCGCCACCGGGAGCATGACCACCGACGTCATCGGACGCCTGATCTCGCGCTGGGGCGGAACGCTCATCCGCGCGAGCATCTCCGACGCCAACGATCGGCTCCGCCGGGGCGAGGTGTTCGATCTCGCGATTGTGGACCACAGCCGCAACCTGGACGAGCGAGCGGCGGCGGTTTCGGAAACCGCGCTGCGCGCGCTCAAGGAACGCTGCATTGAAAAACGCGTACCCGTGATCTCCTTGCGACCCATCGCCTCGCGCAACGTCGTGGCGACCCAGGGAATTTCCATGGCCACCACCATGACGCCCATCAAGGCCGCCGGGCTCTACCAGGCGGTCGATCGGGCCATCTTCGGAGGCCGCGACCGGGCCACCGGGGCGGGTGTCTTGAAACGTTCCTCAGTCGAGTCGTCGGGCGCGTTGGCGGTGGGCGTGCTCGTGGCCGAGGACAACCTCGTGAATCAGAAAGTGGTCCGCCTCACCCTGCAGAGCCTCGGTTATTCCCGCGTGGATGTCGTGGCGAACGGCCGCGAGGTTTTGAAGGCCCTGGCTTCGCAGAAATACGAGGTCATCTTTCTCGACCTCCATATGCCGGAGATGGACGGGTTCGAGACCACGAGAGCGATCCGGGCCGACCCGAGGGTCCCGCGTCCATGGATCGTGGCCCTCACTGCCAGTGCCATGGCCGGCGACCGGGAGAAATGCCTGAGCGCCGGCATGGACGACTACCTCGCGAAACCCCTGCAACGCGAGGCTCTTCAAATGGCGCTCGCGAAGGCCCGCGAGGCGATGCTGTCCCCTGCGCTTGGCACTCATCGAAGCGCCCCGATCCCCCGCACGGAGGATCCGCTGCGCACGAAGGTGCAGCCGCCCGCGGCGTCGGGTGCCTTCGCTAGGACGCCTGCGCCACCGACGAACGCGATCATCGACACCCGCGCCATTGAGCGTCTCCGCGGCCTCGGCCTTCCGACCGGAGCCTCGGGGTCGGATCTTGTGACCGAGCTCGTCGATGGTTTCCTTCGCGAGGTCCCGGACAAGCTGAATCGAATCGAGAAGGCGCTTGCCGAGGAGGATTTCCTGAAGGCGCACCGTTTCGCTCACTCGCTCGTTTCCGCTGCTTCGAATCTTGGTGCTATCGGGGTGGTCAAGGCGGCCCGCACACTCGAGAGCGTGCTTCGCCTCAAGAGCCGCGAGGACAGCGAGCATGCGTACGTAGGCCTCAAGCACGAGTTCGACCTGGCTTCGGCGGAACTCTCCCGCGAACGTCAGAAAGTCAATTGATGGATGTGCGTCACTTCCTGACCCTCATCAAGGTTCGCATTACGAGCCTGGTGACGCTCACCGCGATGGCGGGGTACGGCCTCGCGCCGAATCCTCAATGGGGCGCGCCCTTCATCAGTGTGACTCTTGGAGTGTTCCTCATCACCGCTGGGGCGTCCGTGGTGAACATGTATCTGGAACGGCGCACCGATGCGTTGATGAACCGGACGCGGATGCGGCCGCTGCCTCTCAAGATGCTGACGCCGGGTGCGGCGCTCTCGCTCGGGAGCGTCGTGAGCCTCGCCGGACTCCTCATCCTCCTTCCTCTTGGCCTTCTTCCCGCGGGGATCGCCGCGCTGAGCTGGGTGCTCTACACCCTCGTGTACACGCCGCTCAAGGCGAAGACCTCGCTCAACACTGTTGTGGGAGCGCTTCCAGGCGCCCTCCCTCCCCTCATCGGCTGGACCGCCACCGGGGCTCCGCTCTCCATGCTGGCGTTTGTCCCCTTCTTCCTCATGTTCGTCTGGCAGGTGCCGCACTTCCTGGCACTCGCGTGGATGTATCGCGACGACTACGAGGCGGGCGGGCTCCACATGCTGACGGTCGAGGACAAGGAGGGGGGCATGGTGGGACGCCAGGCGGTGCTCTACGCCATCTGCCTCATCCCGATCACCGCCGCTCCGCTTCTGGGCGGCGCTGCCTCTTTGCCCGGGACGCTTTTGGGTGTGGCCCTGTCTTTGATCTTCGTGGGTTTCGCGGTGCGCTTCGCGTTCAACCAGAACCGCAAGACCGCCGCGTCTCTTTTCGGCGTCTCGCTCCTGTACCTACCCATTGCCTTCGGCCTGATGTTCCTGTCGTTTTAAAGCTGGTGGGGCGCTGACAAACGAGCGAGCGCAGCGAGCGACTTTGCTCTGGAGTGGCACCGCGTAGCGGCGCCACTCAGGAACGGCCCCGCCCCCCCAGACCCCCCGGGGACTGCGCCGGAGTGACAAACGAGCGCAGCGACCTTGCTCTGGAGTGGGTCCGCGTAGCGGAGCCACTCAGGAATCCGGCTTCGTCCCCATGAGCTGAAGCGTGGCAAACGAGCGAAGCGCAGCGACTTTGCTCTGGAGTGGGTCCGCGTAGCGGAGCCGCTCAGGAATCCGGCTCCGTCCCCTTCTAGACGCTGGCCGGGACGCTTGGGTTCGCCGCGCGGGCGGCGGGGACAAGGGTCACGGGCGGACCGAACTGGCGTTCCTTGTTCTCCAGGCGTCGTTGCAGGCCGAAACGGACGGCCTTGCTGAGGAGTTTCAGCTTCATTTCGCCGAGCGGGAACTTCTTGTCGCTCAGGGACCGGCATTCTTCAGGCAGCATGACCAGGCTCACGTGGATATCCGGGGCCGCACCGACGGGCAGGCCGTGTTCCATGCACTTCTCGTAGAGGCGGCGGAAGATGGGGACCATGTCCTCGGTCTTAGGCGGCGGAAGTTCGGCGTAGTCCGTGCCGATCAAGGGCCGGAAAACACAAACCGTTGGGATGGCGCCCACCGAAGTGATCCAGTCGATCGCCGCGATCGATGATTCGGGCGGTTCGAGGCCGGCGATGATTTCCCCGTTCGTCACCCAGGGTTCGGTGACGGGGCCCTTGCGTCCGAGCGAGGCGCAGTATTCGATGGCGTCGAGGTAACGCTGAAGGCCGTATTCGCGGTTCTTGCCGGGGCAGGTGTCCTTGAAGCGCTCCTCGTCGAAGATCTCGAAGCAGAACGAGACCCGGTTCAGGCCCATGGCCCGCAGGCGGTCGTAGCGCTTGAGGTCGTGATGAGGCGGGGTCTGGATGCCGACGAGCAGTCCCACTTCCTTCTTGATCCGCTGGATGAAGGGCTCGAGGATGTCGAGGTACGTCTCACCCGTGTAGTGGCCCGTGTTGAAATCCACATAGGTGATGTTCGACTCGCGCCGCGCCGCCCAGATCACCTCCATCACTTCATCGAGCGACTTCTCATCCGCGTCGTCGATGCCGAGGTTCAGACCGACCGAGCAGAACTTGCAGTTGACCTTCGTCTTCTCGGTCCAGTATTCGCACACCTTTGCCTGGTAGATGCCGAGATAGGTGCCCTGCAGCGTGCCGATCCGTGTCATCGGCTTGCCCGATGTTGTCTTCCGCTCGTACCATCCGGGCCGCGGCGCCAAATCGACATCGCAGAGGAAGTGATCGTCGATGTGGAGACGATAGGCGCCGCCCGAGCGCTTGAGAACGTAGGGAGACTGCTTCGCGAAGGCTTCGCTCACCGGCACGTTCGTCCAGTGGCCCGAGGGCAGAAGCAGCTCAAGACCGCTGCCAAGGCCGGCTCGGGTACGCAGGATCTTCCGGCCGCCGTCTTCCTCGACCAGGCATGAGTCGTCGAGACGCACGCCGCGACAATAAAGGTCGAGCTTTAGCAGGGCCGGGTTCTTACGGACATCGGTTTCCATTCAAGATCTCCACGCGTTGGACAGCGTCACCGCCTCCACGAAGAGCTTGCCAGCGACCTTGAGCCCGCAGCAGGAGCCATTTGCATCATTCGCAGGCTCATTCTGCTGGTTGGCCAGTTGGCCCTGGAGGCCTTCGACACTCGCGCCAAGCTGAGCGCGAGGCGCTACGCGCCGTGAACGAAGACTCTCTTGCGATCACGACCGTCTGAACGCTTTGAGCCCGCCTCCGCCGCCCCATTTCGTCGGCTCAGGCGCGTTCGAAGATGACGCCGCGCACGAGCACATCGAAGGGGACCGGCTTGCCCAGGAGCAGGCCGACAGTGTCGCCTTCGTTTGCGACCTGGAGGATCGGCGAGGAGCATACCCGCCCCCCCGGGCGCAATAGACTCTGAGGGTTCATGTCCCTTGAGTCCCCCAAGAACGGCGGCCGTCTCGCCACTGTTTTCGCCCTCCTCACGTCCGTATTCGTCGTGTGGTCGGCCTATGCGATCGGGACGTCCACGCTACCCCCCCTGGCCGCGAACCGGGGGCGGATCGATGCGGCCATTGCGCTCAACCTCATTATTTCCGGCGTGGTGTTCCTCGGGGCTCACATCGCCCTGGTGGTGGTTCTCATCCGCCGCCCGCGTGAAGCGAGGATTCCCCGCGAGAGCATGCGCGTGGAGGTCCTTTGGACCGCGCTCACCGCGATCATCCTTGTCGCACTCCTCATCAACTCGGAGATCGACACCCGCGCCCTTGGCGCTGCTGCGAGTGGGGCCGAAGAGCCTCTCGTCGTCGAGGTCGTGGCCCAGCAGTTCGCATGGAACTTCCGCTTTCCCGGTGAGGACGGCATCTTCGGCCGCACTGAGCCGAAGCTCGTCGACGCGGCTGAACTCAACTTCATCGGCATCGACAAACGCGACCCCGCGGCGGAGGACGACATCGTCATGCCGCAGAGCCTTCTCATCCTTCCCGAGGGACGTGAAGTACGGATCCGGCTCCGGTCGATGGACGTCATCCACAGTTTCTTCGTGGCCCCCTTCCGCGTGAAGCGCGACGCGATGCCCGGCCTTGCCACCGAGTTCACGTTCATGCCGACTGCGGTGGGTGCCTTCGAACTCGCGTGCGCCGAGCACTGTGGCCTTGGACACTATCGGATGCGGGGCGTCGTGGAGGTTGTTCCTCGAGCCGACTGGGCGCGGAAGGTCAAAGAGGTCACGGAATGAGCGCCGACAAGGGCACTTCGAGCTTCATCTCCCGCTACGTGTTCTCGCTCGATCACCGTGTGATCGGCCTTCAGTACCTCCTGAGCGCGATGGCCATGGCGCTTGTGGGCGGCCTGCTGGCTCTCATTGTTCGAGTGCAGATCGCCTGGCCCGACCACGACTTCTCCTGGATTTCGATAGTTTTGCCCGGCGGGTTCGATGAAGGCGTGATGAAGCCGGAGTTCTATGCCGCGCTCTTCACCATGCACGGGACGATCATGATCTTCTTCGTCCTCTCCGCAGCACTCATCGGCGGCTTCGGGAACTATCTGATTCCTCTCCAGGTAGGGGCCAAAGACATGGCCTTTCCGCGGCTCAACGCGCTCTCGTACTGGATCTACGCGGTGTCCTCGGTGGTGATTCTCGCCTCGTTCTTCGTGCCCGCAGGCCCCGCGGCGTCGGGCTGGACCGCCTATCCGCCCCTCTCGGCGCTCAAGGCGGCGATCCCCGGTTCGAACCTCGGCCAGGACCTGTGGCTTGTGGCCATGGCGCTGTTCATCGTGAGCTTCACCCTCGGCGGTCTCAACTTCCTCGCCACCATTCTCGCGATGCGACGGCCGGAACTCTCGATGCTCGACCTGCCGCTTTTCACCTGGTCGATGCTCTTCGTGGCGATCCTTGGGCTGCTCGCGTTTCCCTCTCTCACCGCCGCTGCCATCATGCTGCTGCTCGATCGTCACGCGGGTACGAGCTTCTTCCTGCCCATGGGGTTGGTGCTCTCGGGCGACTCGATCCCGGGCGGCGGCGGCTCGCCGATCCTCTGGCAGCACCTCTTCTGGTTCCTCGGGCATCCCGAGGTCTACATCCTCATGCTTCCTTCGCTCGGCATCACTTCCGACATGTTCACCGTCTTCACGGGTCGCCGGGTCTTTGGCTACAAGTCGATGGTGATCGCGATGGGGCTCATTTCGGGCATGAGCTTCCTCGTGTGGGGCCACCACATGTTCGTGTCGGGAATGAGCCCGTACCTCGGCTCCGCGTTCGCGGTGACCACGACACTCATCGCGGTTCCCTCGGGGGTCAAGGTCTTCAACTGGATCGCGTCCTTATGGAACCGGCACCTCCGGCTCACCACACCCATGCTGTGGGCGCTCGGAATCTTTTCGCTCTTCGTCACCGGAGGGCTCTCGGGAATCTGGCTCGGCCAGACCCAGATCGACATCCAGCTTCACGACACCGCGTTCGTGGTGGCGCACTTCCACATCATCATGGCGGGCGCCGCTCTCTTCGGCGTCTTCGCGGGTGTTCACTATTGGTTCCCGCTATTTTTCGGACGGATGATGAGCGAAAAGCTCGGGGTCGCCCACTTCCTCACCACGTTCGTCTTTTATTACGCGACGTTCTTCCCGATGCACCTCGCGGGTCTAAAGGGGCAGATCCGGCGCGTCTACGATCCTTATCAGTACGAGTATCTGAAACCGCTCGCGGCGATGAATGGCTTCATCACGTGGGCGGCCATCGCCCTGGCCCTCGCGCAGCTTGTGTTCTTCTGGAACTTCTTCACGAGCATTCGGGGAGGAGTTCCAGCCGCCGCCAATCCATGGTCCGCGGAGTCTTTGGAGTGGTCTGAGACTGCGACTAGCCCCGAACCTTCCGCCTTCCTGCCCGAGGAAGTGCGATGAACGGCGCCGGGCTCGCGTCGAAACCGCGCACGCCCGCGGAGGAGAGTGCATCCCGTATCGCCGTGGTCGCGGCTCTTTCCGCCACGACGATGCTGTTCGCTTCGCTCGCGAGCGCTTATCTGGTTCGTCGGTCGTTCGAGGACTGGCGGCCGACCGCGCCGTGGTGGCCCTTCGTGCTCTTAGCGCTCGGCATCGGCGCCTCGGGCGCCATGGAAATCGCCGTCCGCTCTTCGGCACGCGGTCGTCGACAAGCGTTCGGGGGACTTGTGGGGGCGAGCGCGCTCTATCTCATAGCGGCCCTCGTGGTTATCGGATCGATCGTTCGGGGTGAGAGCGGCCTGACCCGTCCTCATGACGCCTTCATCGCTCTTCTTCTTGGCGTTCACGTCCTCCACGCGATTCTGGGCGGCGGCTTCGCGGTTGCAGTCCTTCACAAAGCGGAGGTCGATGCTTCCGAGAACGCGTTGTTTCTCGTCCGCCTCGTGACGCATTTCCTGACCGCTGCGCTCATGGGCCTTCTTTTCCTCCTGTTCGTTCTGCGATGACCGCCACCATTCCCCTGCGTACCGTCCCGATCACGCGCTGGCCCGCCTATCGGCTCGCGATGTGGGCCTTTCTCGTCAACGAGGGTCTCCTGTTCGGGTCGATTCTCGTCGCCTCATTGTTCCTGCGCTTCGGTGGTCGCGTTCCCTGGCCAAGGCCGGGCGAGGCGCTCGCCCTTGGCCCGGTCATGGTCGCGACACTTATTCTGATCGCCTCGTCGGCGACGCTCAACGAGTCGCTCGACGCCTTGCGCAGAGGGAACCTGCCCTTCTGCCGCCGCTGGCTCCTCGGGACCTTGCTCGCAGGGACAGTGTTCCTGGGCATTCAGGTCTACGAATGGTGGGATGTGACGCAGGCCGCGATCGCTCTGTCCCCGACGGAAGGCGTGCCGCTGGTTTCGAATCCGTGGGGAGCCGCCTCGTTCATGCAGGTCTTCTTTCTCGCGACCGGCCTGCACGGGCTCCATGTTCTGCTCGGCCTCGCCCTCATGATCTGGGTTCTGCTCCGCGGAAGCCGGAACGAGGAGAGGCGTCTCGAGTGCGTCGCCCTCTACTGGCATTTCGTCGACTTCGTTTGGATCTTCATTCTCTCCACTCTCTACTTCATCTGAGTCTCAAGTGATCGATCCTTTAAGACCCTACTGGCCGACGAACCGGAGCATCGCCGGTTTCCTGGCGAGGAGTCTGTGCCTTCTCATCGCGGCCGCCGCGGTGGTCTTCAATCCCTCGCGCCCGTTCGCGACTCTGGTGGTTCTGATCGCGGCTCTGGCGCAGTCCGCGTTGTTGATATTCGAGTGGATGGAACTGAAGCGTACGCACCGATCCGGCCTCCTGACCGGTGGCGTGATCGTCTTCCTCTTCGTGTCCCTCCTGGTGGTTCTGCTGATCGAAAGTCGCTCAGTCCTCGTTCTCACGACACGATGAACAAGCCTCTTCCGCTCGTGGTTCTAGCGCTGCTCATCTGCTTCGCCCCCGAGGCGGCGCAAGCACAGTGCGCGCTGTGCCGCGACGCGGTGGCGGCCGCCGCCCCGCATGTCCGTGAGGCCATGAACTACGCGATCATCGGCCTCGCCCTCACCCCCTATGCCGTGGCTTTGGCGGCTGCGTGGACGCTCTCTCCGGCGTTTCGGGCGTGGATTCGGAGGCGCGTCGCTCGCCCGACCCTCTTGAAGGTGGAACCTCGCTCATGAGCACGCCGCTCTGGCCGGCGGTGAACGCCGTTCTCAACTTCACGTCCGCGGTGTGTCTCTTGAACGGCTACCTCGCGATCAAGCGGGGCAGGAGGGAAGTCCATAAGCGCTTCATGCTGGGCGCCTTCACCTGTTCCGTGGTCTTTCTGGTCAGTTATCTCGCTTATCACTTCCAGGTGGGCTCGGTGAAGTTCGCCCCAGGAGGGGCGGTCCGGTTTCTCTATCTCGGCATCCTGCTGACTCACACCGTGCTCGCGACGGCGACGGCGCCGCTCGCCATCGCGACGCTCAGTCGCGCTCTCGGCGGCCGCATCGCGGAGCACCGAAAACTCGCGCGGATCACGTTTCCGATCTGGATCTACGTGTCGATCACTGGTGTCGTCGTGTATCTCATGCTCTACCAGATGTGAGACGCGCCCTCCTCTGCCTCATGCTCGCATTGAGCTTCGCCGGGCCGGTGTCCGGGGACGAGGTTCAAGCCGCGCGTGAGCGCGCCCAGGCGCTTTTGAGCCGCTCCATCGCCCTCGCGAAAGCCGCGGCCTCCGGGCTGAAGTCCGACATCTCTCGTGCCGAGATCTTCACATCTCTTTTGAGACTCGATCCGCATGACGGCTCGAGCATCGGCGTCTATGACGGCGATGGCCACAGACTCGCCTGGCTGGGTGACCCTCTCGACCCTCAGCGTCTTCCCGAGGTCGACCCCGCGACGCCTGCCCGTTTCGTCGCCGCGACGAGGTCCCGCGCGTCGCTCGTTGTCACCGAGAAGGGGCCCTCGCCCTGGTTCGTTCTCGTCACGGTTCCGCTCCTCGAAACCCGGAGAGATGCGAACGACCAGGTCGAGGTTATCGATGCATTAGACCCCTCACGGACATTGAGACTCGACTACTCCGACCGGTCTTTTGAACCGGATCAGGGTCACGCCGCGGAGAGAGTCTCAGCCATGGGTATAGACCTCGCGCAGGTGCGCCCCCATGAGGCCTCTGAGCATCGGGAAACGCGCCCCACTCGTCTGCCTTCGCCATTGTCCCTGGTCCTTCTCCTCCTCTTCGGGGTCGCGCTGGGTTTCGCGTATCGCTTCGCCCGCAGTGGCTTTGCGGAGCGGCGCAGGTTCATCATTTTCCTGATCTGTCTGCTTTCAGCCCTGTCCGTCATTTCCCTGGCCGCCGAGTTCCAAGTCCGGCGCAGTGAGCGAGACGCGGTGAGGCGGGAGGCGGAGTCGGTTCTCCGCGCGCATCTGCGCCCTCTCGAGCAGACGGTGGCCTCGACGGAACGGGTGATCGATCAGGCACGCCTCTTCGAGACCGCGCCGGCTGGGCGCTTTGGAACGGAGGAACTCGCCTTCGACTTGTGGTCCGACTCGGAGCTCTCCCAGCCCTTCCTTCCATCCTTCGTCGAGATCATCGATCGCTCCGGCACGGTGGTGAGCCGCTACGCGCGCGACATCCCCAGGGGGCCCAAGCCTTCTCTTCCTCCAACCGGCGCGTGGGTTCGAACCTCCACGCTTCTCGCCATGGGGGACTTTGCTCAAGCACCGGGCCTGATCTCCGAACGTCTGCTGTTTTCGGGGCGGGAGTTTCTGGGCGCGGTGCGCGTGGGTGCGGTTTCCGACCTGCCCCTCGCCATGCGGCGATTGTCAGAGCAGAAGGGTCTTCGGTTCCTGGGGATGCGCGAACCCCAGGGAAGACTCGATACCGCCCTCTCGGGGGGCGTGCAATTCGATGCGACCGTCAAAGGGCGAACCTATGTCTTCGAGATGCCGGCCGTGGCCCTCAGCGGTCCCGGCCGCACCACCGGCGTTCGCACGCTTGCTGGATCCGTGAGTGTCGGCTGCGTGGCGCTTCTGTTCGGCGCCTGGCTCGGGAACCGGAGGCGCACTCAGGCCTTCGCGGTGGGCCTCGTCAGACGCCATTCGGTGCGACTCTTCCTGGCCTTCCTGACGTTGTCGGCTCTCTCCTTGTTCTTTTTCCAGACTCTGGTGCGTGATTTCGTGGCTCAGCGGCTGGTGGCGGAAACCGAGACGGAGGCGCGCCGCATCGCCGCGATCGCCCGCAAGTCGCTGGGCGACCTCTCGGCTTTTCAAGAGGCCGAAGTGCCGGGCCCTCTCGGCATCTCCGATGCCGCGATCTCCTGGGTGGCCGCCCTGGTTTCGAACGATCTTGAACTCTTCGACGAATCCGGTCAGCTCGTCGCGACCAACATCCGCGAGGATGTGGACGCGGGTCTCCTTTCGAGACTCGCGCCCGCGGACGCCTACGCTCGACTCGTTCTCGACGATGAGGACATGATGTTCCACCGGCCCCAGGGCGGCCCGGTTCCCTCCGCGGTTTCCGCACGCCTTGATCTGCCGGCGGGCCGGACGGGCCTGGTTCGCGTGAATCTCCAGAACCGGGAAAACCAGGTGGCCGCCGCACTCGTGGACCTCGACACTCGGATGCGGCTTGCCGCTCTTTCCCTGCTCGGGGTTGCCACCATGCTCGCGTGGTTTCTGGCCCGGCGCATCTCCGGCCCCGTGCTCGAGATGACGGAAGCATCAAGGCGCATCGCCCACGGCGACCTGAGCGTGCGGGTGCCCGTTCGCACCGGGGACGAGGTTGGCGAACTTGCGCAGTCGTTCAACACCATGGCGCAGGATCTCGCCCGGCAGCAACGCGAGATCGAGCGCCGCGAGCGCCTGGCCGCGTGGGCGGACATGGCCGCGCAGGTCGCGCATGAGGTGAAGAATCCGCTGACCCCCATCCAGCTTTCCGCCGAACATCTTCAGCGCGCCTATCGGGCGAGTGGGATCGTCTCGCAGGCTTTCGACTCGGTGATGGCGGTGTGCACGAAGACGATCCTCGAGTCCGTGACCAAGCTTCGAGATATCGCCTCTGAGTTCGCGGCTTTCGTTCGCGCGCCCGTGGACCGATCGCAACGAGTCGATATCAGCGCCATCGCCCGCGCGGTTCTCCAGCCGTACCGGGACGTCCTGCCGGAGGGACTGAGGCTCGCCGTCCACCTC
>JAYUUU010000089.1:0-3512 GCA_043754395.1 Vicinamibacteria bacterium | reverse complement strand
CTTGCCATGCAGGATGCGCCCGGTGCGACCGGCACCGCGAAGATCACGCACGACTTCGTCGACTGCATCACGGAGGGGGAGTTCACCCTGATCGAGGCGGTTTTTGAGCCCCTTTCGTCTGTGGTGAACGGTCGCCTCTACTTCCAGTCCAATCTGAGCCCCGAGTGGTTCTACACGGAGTTCGAGAAGATCGAGCCTGCGGTCGCGGGCGGTCCGACCCACCGCGCTTTCATTCCCAAAGTGAACCAGGACGGCGGTATCGAAACCATCACCTATTACCTGCAGGTCACCTCAACGGACTTTGCTGAGACCAAGTCGGTGGAGAAGACAGCGAAGGTCGTTGCGGGCGCTACGGAATGCGAAGGCAAGCTCGCTCCCATTGGAAGTCCTGACGGTGCCGTGTCCGTTCTCTCCGCCACCGGCGGCGCCGCGGGTTCGCTCGCTGGATTCGGCGGAGTTGCGGGCGCCACGCTCGGCGCGGCTGCCATCGGAGGTATTGCAGCGGGCGTGCTCGTCGGCGGTGTGGCGGTTCGCCAGGCCACCCAGGACGACCCCACACCCACCCCGGTTCCCGCCACGCCGGCTCCCACGGCTCCCACGCCTGTGCCCCCGACGCCCACTCCTGCCGCAATCTGCACGGTCACGGTCGTGACCAGTCCGGCAGTCGCGGCTGACCCTTCAGTGGGCGGACAGTTCTGCACCGCGAGCGTCACGTCGAGCGTGGGTGGTTCGCTCGGCACGGTCAACGGGACGCAGACGTTCTCGGTCCCCTGCACGGCGCGCGTCGACGTCTTCGCGAACGCCGCTCCGCAGTCTTCCATCGCAGGTCCGTTGCCCGCCGAGTGGTCGAATGCCTGCGGTGGTTCGGCACTCGGCGTTCCCTGCGTGCTGAATCCGGTGGGCACCAACCGCGTGGTTGGTCTCACCTGCTCGACCCGCTAAGGCGACGCGCGCCGTATTTTCTGGGCCGGCCTTCATGGGCCGGCCCTTTTTCTTTGGCTCAGGTCTGCGGGGCTTGCTGAGACGCGGGCCGCTCGGGTGTTGCGAGGGCGAAGACGGTCACGAGAATGGCGGCACTCGCCGGGACGTGGCTGGGGAAGTCAAGGAGGGCCTGTGCGCCGAAGGCGAGAGCCGCAGCGTGGCAGGCCTCGCGGACCTGCGCGTCCACTACAACCGCCTGCTTGATGGCCCGAAGGACAGGAACGAGCACCAGGATTCCCGCAACTCCGCCTTCGATGAGCCATTGAAGGTAGTCATTGTGGGCGTACTGCCAGAATTCGTACGAGACGTTCCTCTGATACGGCCAGTACGCCGCGGCGAATGTGCCGATGCCCGACCCGAATAGAGGGAAGAAGCGGAATAGCGTGCTCATGTCGACCCATGGGGCCCAGCGGCTGGAGACAATGTCGAGCCGCATGAGGCGTTCAAACGTGGCGCTGCCGGTGAGGGCGATCGTGATCGCGCCGAGTCCGAGTGTCGCGAGGAGGACGCGCTTCCCGAACGTTCGGGCACCCGCGAACCCGATCGCGGCGAGTGCCGCCAGCGCGCCGGAGCGTGAGCCCGACGCGGCGCATGTGACGGCGAGAAAACCGGCAGCTCCTGCGAGAAGAATCACGCGAGAAAGAACGGAGGGCAGGCTCAACAGATGGATCAGGCCCCCGTTTTGAAGCACCAGGGAGGCGGCGAGGCCTGCAGCCAGGCCCGCGCCCATGGCGACCGGGGTGGCGAAGTGATTCCGGTTCAAGTACGGGCCAAAGACCGCGGTCTCGAAACCCGAAGGCACGGGGACCTCAATCAGGCCATAGAGCCTATAGGGTTGAGCCGAGCGCGACTGCCATAGGCCTTCGGAAGCCAGGAGCAGGATGACAACAAGGAGCGCATGCAGGAGCCCGCGGCGCCTCTCAGTTGGAAACCCTCGAAGGGCGAAGAAAAGCCCCTGGAGCCCTGCGAAGTAAAGCCAGGCCTCGACCGTCGCGTCGGGCGATACAGAGAGCGGGCGGAAGCGTCCATCGGCGGGATCAGGGAGGAAGTGGGCGGCATGCGATCCAGGTCCGACCAGCCGCAGGAACGCCGCGGGCAGCGGGATCAGCTGGAGGGCGAAGAGTGCATGCACGGGTAACAAGGCGCGCGACACCGCCGACCCCAGATTTCTGTCTTGATCGGCTCCGCCACGCGAGCGCAGGAACGCCGCAATCAGCCCAAGGCCCAGCCAGAATTGAGCCAGCGGAATCCAGACCGGACGGTAGACCGCTCCGGACACGAATGGGGTGGCGCAAGCGCTCGCGAAACCAAGCCAGGCCAGTGCCCGAAGCGGTCCCTCGGAGCGCGTGGGCACGTGCTCTCGCTACCGGTTCAGACGTTCGACCTTGAGGATCGCGCCAGTCTTCGTGTGGGAGATTCGAATATCCGCACGGCCGTCGCCATCGCGATCGATTTCCTCGCTGACCATATAGCCGGGCGTCCAGTCCTGGACGCGGTCGCGCTTTCCGTCGGCGTCCGTATCGATCTCGGCTCGGGTGAGGCGTCCCTTCGCGAACACTTCGAGCCGTTCGCGCCGCCCATCGTGATCGGCGTCGGTTTCGACCTGGGTCGCGACCTTTGTCGCGGGGTCGAGCTCGATGAATTTTTCAGGAGTGCCGCCTTTCGCCGAAGTGGAGTAACGCACCATCAGGCCGAGGGTGTCGTACTCCTCCCAGCGATCGAGTTTGCCGTCGCGGTTCTCGTCGATCTCCAGACGATCGGGAGTGCTGCGGCCCGAAAAGTGCGCGAACACATCAGGGGTGCGATCGCCATTGCTGTCGAACTTGATCTGCTTCAAGCCGCCGTCGAGGCCGTAAAGATACGTGTAGGGCGGCTTCTCGAGCAGCCGGAGTTCAACGCCTCGCTCATCCTTGATCAGCTTCCATGGTGGGAGGTCGGGAGCTGGAGGTTTCGAGCCCATGCCGCAGGCTACAGCGGCCAGAGCGATACCGGCGATAATCAGAGGGCGCACTAAAACATGATAACAAGACAATCACGGCCGACGAGCCAAACGGCGCGACCTGAAAGAGGGACGCGGTGAAGGATTCCGGCTTGTCCGACGCCGACCTCCAGGGGTTCGAGATATGGGCGTTTGGGGGAGGAAAGGGTGGCACCGGAAAGAGTGCTCTCGCGGCCTCGGTGGGCTTTCAACTCTCGCGGCTCGGCAAGCGGGTGGTGCTGGTCGACGCCGATTTCGGAGGAGCCAATCTCCACACGTGCCTCGGCATGCCCCAACCGTCGCGGTCGCTCCTCGACTTCCTGAGGACCGAAGGACATGTCGCGGATGAGTTCGCGATGCCATCTCCGTATCCGAATCTTCGATTGATTGGAGGCCGAGTGGACGAGGGAACCGGAGGCCTGCCGGTGGGCTGGCCGTTGCGCCTTTCGACAGCGCTTCGCGCTCTTCCCGCCGACCTCGTCGTTCTGGATCTGGGCGCCGGGGTCTCGCCGGATACCATCGAGGCCATGAATCTTGCTGACCTCAAGGTCAT
>JAYUUU010000088.1:0-4204 GCA_043754395.1 Vicinamibacteria bacterium | reverse complement strand
GTGGGGGTGAAACCGGCGAGGAGAGGTACCGCTTTAGTGGGAACGGCAGAGGCGCTGGCGATGAGCGCAGGGCGCGACCAGGCAGAGGCCGGAGGGGTTCCGATCAACAGCTGCGCGGGCTTGTCGTCTCCGCTGAGAGCGGCGTGAGCGTACCCGGCCGATGCGACCACGATGGCGACGGAACGAAACCTGAAAATCATCGATCACCCTCCCCTTGCAAAGGGAAGAATCTTCTAAAAAACTGAACGACCCCGAGGGCCCCTCGGAAAGGAGCCCGATCCATGGATTTAAACGTAGCACGAACGGGTGGCTAACGTCTTTTCGAAAGAGGGAATAATGTTCCCCCCGCATGGACGCGGCCCCCCCGGAAAGGACAGCGGTTTTAAGGGGGCGTTCCTGGCTGGTGTCGGGCTGGCTGTCGCCGGTGTCGGTCTCGGTCCTGGTTCTTCTGGCCGGCTCCGGGGCGGCGACTCATCCAGGTGGCGCTTCCATCGGTGTCCCCTCGCTGTCCATCGTCCTTCTCGCAGCGCTCGCGGGCTCGCTGGTGCGCTTCTCCATGGTTCGCGGGCTTGGGCCGCTTCTCTTGCCGGCAGTCGCTGCGGTGGCGTCGGTGTTCGCGAACTCCTGGTCATCGCTCCTGCTCTTCTCGGGGCCGCCTCTGTTCGCGCTGGCTCTTTCAGGCCTGGTGCTCTCCGTCGTGGCCCTGGGTCGCAAGCCTCAAAAAGCGATTCTGCTGCCGGCCTTCCTCGCGCTCTATGCGGCCGTGGCGTATCAGGCGCAGACGAATGTGGGGCCGGATGGTGACGAGCCGCAGTACTTGATGGTCACCGAGAGCATTCTCCAAGATCACGATCTGCTTCTCGACCAGGACTTCAAGGAGGCGCGATACTCGGCCTTCTTCTCACGACACCTCGATCCGCACTTCCGCATTCGCGGGCCGCAAGGCCAGATCTACTCTCTCCACGCGGTCGGTCTTTCGATCCTGATCCTGCCCGCGTACGCGCTGGGCGGATATGCCTCGGCCTCGTTCTTCATGGCTCTGCTTGCCGCCTTCCTTATCCGGGAGATCCGACGACTCGCTCAGGAAGTGAGCGGCGACGACGCCCTGGCCGAGGGAACCGCATGGATCGTGGGGCTCTCTCCACCCATCATCCATTTCGCCGGGCTCATCTTCACAGAGATACCTGCCGCCCTTTTGCTGGCCATTGGCATTCGCACCGCGGTGTTCGGCCGAACCGCCCGCGCGTCGATGGTCGCTGCATTGTGCGTGGCCGCGCTCCCATGGCTGAATGTGCGCTACGCCATTCTCTCGGCCGCGGTCTTCGGCGCCCTCGTCTGGCGCCTTATGCGAGAGGGTCAACGGGCGTCAGGCCTCGCGGGTTTGAAGGTGGCGCTGATTCCAGCGGTGTCCGCGCTTGGCATTGGTCTCTATCACTTCGCCTTGTGGGGTTTTTTCGACCCGCGCCGGGTTTATGGCCAAAAGCGCGAGTTCAGCCTCGATGTCTTGCCCGAAGGACTGCCCGGTCTCTTCTTCGACCAGGAGTTCGGCCTTTTCGTGTACGCGCCCATCTTTGCGCTCTCGATCTCAGGTTTTGTCCATCTCTGGCGCCGACACAGGACACTCGCGCTGGCCGGCCTCTTCGCCGCGGCCGGCGTGATCGCGACCGCGAGTGTCTGGCCCATGTGGCGAGGCGGCTTCAACCCGCCATCGCGTTTTCTCGTGCCGCTTGTTCCCGTCCTCGCCGCGGGTGTCGCCCTCGCGCTGCAGGGGGGCATCCGTCCCGCCACCGCTCTTCTCGCCGGCTGGAGTCTGTGGTGCGGCCTCTCGGGCGCTTTGAACATCGAGACGATTCATCGCGATCGCGACGGCCTGGCGCCCTTCTTTCGCTCGCAGTCGGGAGCCCGCGAGTGGACCGCCGCTCTTCCTTCGTTCGTGCTCGCGGAGGATCGGCCGACGCGGGTTAAAGCCCTCCCATGGGCGCTGCTGCTGCTTCTGCCCATCGTCTCGGTGGTCCGCCGCGCCGAAGGAGAGACGCGCGCGACGAGGTCGCGAGAGATGTGGCTCGCGGTCGCGTCATTGATGGCGGTAGCCGCGTGGGCCGACCGCATGAGCCCAAGAGTCAGGTCGCCCGAGCGCGACGCCACGCGGCTGCTGGGCTCCCCTTCACTTCAGCTTCCCAGGCTCCAGTTTGTGCGGGACACCGTGGCCGAGTGGCCGGTCGATTTCGTCTACGAGCCACATCGCGTTCCCGACGGGCTTTTGTTCGCGCGTCAGATCCGGCTCATGCCGGGCACTTATGAACTGACGCTCACTCTTTTGGAAGGCCTCAGTGACTCACCACCCGGCCTCCGAGTCACCAACCACCGGACCGGTCAGTCCGTGTCTCAACCGCTGCGCGCGGAGAACTCGGCCCTCGCCGCGATTTTCACGATCGTCGAATCCGCCGAGGTCGACCTTTACCTGGTGGGCGGCGACCCTCAGACCTTCTCTCGCGCGAAGATGCGGCGTCTCGCGAACTGACCGCAGCTTTAAGACCTCAGCGCTGGTCGTCGCCGCGCCCCGTCGGCAGGCCCTGGCGGACGAGCAGCCGGAAGCTGTTCGCGGCCACCACCTTCTCCTGAGCCTTGAGCGCCGCACGGATGTTGTAGCTTCCCGCGCGCGAATAGTAGTGCTCGGAGGAGAATCGGCGTTCGATCTTGGTGCCGGCCTCATAGGGTTCGCAATCGGAGTCTTGAAGGCTCTTGCTGCCGTCGTCCCAATCCCACTCGATGGCGAGGCAGTAAAAGTCTTCCGAGTCTTCACCGCCCGTGAGCTCGGCGATGGCGAGGACACTGATCGGGGAGAAGGCCATGCGCGGGGAAACGCGGACGCCAAGGGTCGGTCTTTTGGGCTTGGCGCTCGCCGGCACGCCGAACATCAGGCCAAAGGCGAGCGCTATTCCCAGGATGCTGGTTAAGGACTTGCGGTTCAAAAGTACCTCCCGCGATATGTATATATGACGAGTCACGATGAATTTTGGACGCCTTGGATAATGAGAATCGATCTTAGAGCCGAGGCCCTACAATCTGGCAGGTGCCGGCCAAAGATCCAAGGATCGACGTTCCCGAGGGCGTAAGCCTGTGCGGGCGCGCCCTGGGGCAGGCTGGAGGCCGCGTCTTCCTGGTGGGAGGCGCCGTCCGGGACGCGATGCTCGGCCGGGGCGTCAAGGACTACGACATCGAGGTCTTCGGCCTTCAAGGCGACGCGGTTTTGAAGGCACTCACCGCAATCGCCCGGGTCGAGCCCGCGGGCGACTCCTTCCCGGTCTTCAAGGTCGCGGGGCTCCCCGGTGTCGACGGTCAGATCGACGTGGCTCTCCCGCGACGAGATTCGAAGAAGGGCCCGGGCCATCGCGGCATCGACGCGGTGGCTGACCCGTTCATGCCGGTTGAACAGGCCGCGCGCCGGCGCGACTTCACGATCAACGCCATGATGTTCGACCTCGTTACCGGCGTTATCGAGGATCCTTTCGGCGGTGCTCAGGATCTGGAGCGCCGCGTGCTGCGGGTGGTCGACGAGGCCACGTTCGGAGACGACCCGCTGCGGGCCCTGCGCGCCGCGCAGTTCGCCGCTCGTTTCGAGCTGACCCTCGATGAGACGACGACGCGACTGTGCGCTTCGATGCCGCTCGCGGAATTGCCCGCGGAGCGGATCTTCGGCGAGATCGAGAAGGCGCTTCTCCAGGCGCGCCGCCCGTCGATCGCTTTCGCGCTGCTCGCGGAGTGGGGTCAGCTGAAGGCGATAGCGCCTGAACTCGTTCCGCTTGAAACGACGCCGCAGGATCCGGTCTGGCATCCCGAAGGGGACGTGTGGATTCACACCCTGCTGGCGCTCGATGTGGCGCGCGGGCTCATCTTTGACCTCGACCCCCCCCGCGCCCTCGCGGTCATGCTGGGGACCTTGTGCCACGACCTCGGAAAACCTGGCACCACGAAGTTCGAAGAGGGTCGCATCCGCTCCCGGGGCCACGAAGAGGCGGGAGTAGAGCCCACCCTCGCGCTGCTCGATCGGTGGAACGTTCATACCCGGGATTCCTTCCCGCTGCGCGACCAGGTGGTTGCCCTTGTGAAGGATCACCTCAAGCCGGGCGCCCTCTATCAGGCCCGTGCTGAAGTCGGGGTGGGCGCGATCCGCCGCCTCGCGCGTCGCGTCGAAGCGGATCTG
>JAYUUU010000087.1:0-4566 GCA_043754395.1 Vicinamibacteria bacterium | reverse complement strand
AAGGAGCGCCCGGGAATACGGGCACGAGGGTGTTCAAGGTTCACGGCGATTCTATGCACGTCCGCCTCCTCGCGAACTTCACGGTAGCTGAGCGGATAGGAAAGAGCGAGCACCAGGAGCCAGACCAGGTAGACCGCAGGCAGGCCAGCCGGAGCTGACCGCTCATCGTTTACCATCCTGGCGACCCGCCGTTGTGAGGCCCGCTTGAACATTCTTGAGAGGAGAAGAGAGACAGACATGATGAGACGCGCGACGATTCTTGTGGTGTTGGTTCTGGCGATTTTGTCGGGCCTGGGGCGACCACGAAACGCCAGGGCGCAGTCCAGCGGCACCGGCCTCGACCTCATGGATGTGGACGTAATGTTCATCGGCGCGCATCCAGACGACGACACCGGGATCATGGCGACCTTCGCCCGTTACCTCCTCGATGAGGGATACAAGGGCACGGTCATCACGCTCACCGGCGGTGAAGGCGGAGGCAACGCCATCGGCCGGGAGAGCGGCCGGTCCCTAGGCTTGATCCGTCAGGAGGAGGAGCGCCGCTCCCTCGCCATCATCGGCGTCGAAGCACCGCAGTTCATCGGTCTCGAGGATTTCTATTTCACGCTCTCCGCCGAGGAGGTCCAGAAACGCTGGGGTGACACGTGGCTTTGTGATGTCGTGCGCCGGGTGCGCCTGCAGCGGCCCGAGGTGATTCTCACGATGTGGCCGGGCCCGGGAACCCACGGCGAGCACCAGATGGCGGCCCGAGCGGCCACGATCGCTTACGACAAGGCGGGCGATCCCAGCTACTGCGCGGACCAGATCAAGCGGGAGTTCTTGAAGCCGTTCGCACCGGCGAAGCTCTATTACTACCCGAACGACCCGAAAGGGCCGGGTGTCGTCACCATACCGTCGGGGGACGTTTCGCGCTCGGCCTCGCGGACCTACGCCGACATCCGCGCCATCGCGGCGTCGAGTTACCGCAGCCAGGGTTTCGATCGAGGAACGCGTCTGCCCGCGGAGACGCGGCCCGAGGTGTTCCTCCTCGTCAGGTCGAGGGTTCCGGTATCGGATCCCGAAACTCATCTTCTTGAAGGCGCCCTGCGACCGGCCGGTGTTTCGCCGCCTGGCGTGAGACTTGAAGTGATGGCCGCGAACGCGGATGCGCCAATCGGCTCGGACGTCGATGTCGAGATTCGTTTCGCCAATCAGACGACATCGCCGATGACTGACGTGCGCGTGGGGTTTAAGGCGCCCGAGGGTTGGACGGCGACCGCCAAAGGTGAGAACACCTTTGGCACAGTCGAGCAAGGGAAGTCAGTATCGGTTCGCTACGGGTTGCGCGCCGGCCCGGCGGTCCGGGTGGGCTCTCAGGCGAAAGTCGAAGCCGACTATGAAGCTCGATGGAACGGCCGCGTTGTCTCCGGTCGAAACCCGCTCTGGCTCCTCGCGGTGGCTCCGGTTCAAGTGGCGTTTCGGCCCACCTTCGACATCGCGGGCTATCGAGACTTCGCGAAAGAGACGAGGACTGAGTGGGTCATACCTACTCTGCCCGCTCGCCTTCCTCTGGTCGTGGGCCGCACCGGGAAAGTGAAGGTGCTGATCTCCAACCGCTCCGCCGAGGCAGCGCGCGGCGAGGTCAGCCTCACCAGCCCCGATGGAATCCGCCTTTTGAAGCCGGTAGACGTGGCGGTTCCTTCCGGCGAAACTGTCGAGGCCGTGCTCGATGTCGAAGTCGCGAACAGCGCGCTGCCGGAAGGTCGTCACTCCGCTCGCGTGCCCGTGACCGTGCGGGCGAGTGTGGGCGGTGTGGTCAGCGAAAACGCAGCGGAGGTCTACGTCTTGCCTTCTCTTGTCGCGCCTCGCCTGACCGCGGCCCCGACTATCGACGGTGATCTCTCCGACATGCAGTCGTTCGCGCGGGCCGAGATTGGTCCAAAGGATGTGTGGTGGAAAGCTGCGGCCAAAGACGCCGCCGACCTTTCCGCTTTCTTCCATGTCGCCTACGACTCGAAGTTCCTCTACGTCGGCGCCCACGTCCGCGATGAGAACGTCGTCTGCAACATCGCTCCCGATGATGTGAAGGCGCAGCTCCGATCGGATGCCATCGGCATCACCATCGATCCGTCGGGTTCGAGCCGCGACACGTCGACCACACTGCAGGCCGCGGCATTCCCCTGCACCACTGCTGGCTTCGTTGCGCGAGGTTTCCGCGACGCGGATGCGCGCCAGGGGCTGATGGAAGAAACGGCGCCGGGAATGCGGGTGGCGTCAAAGCGCACCGCGGAGGGTTACGACTTCGAGGCCGCCATCCCCTGGTGGGCGATGGTGAAACAACCTCTGCCGGGCGACGAGATTGGCCTCAACATCGTTATCTACGATGGGGACGACAAGGATGCGCGCGTCGGCGCCAACATCTCGGAGACCGGACTCGCCTGGGCGGCGTTTGAGTGGGGAGGGAAACAGGCGCTGCCGTATCTCTGGCCGCGGGTGATCCTCGGTCGGTGAGGGCGCCTGGAGTTCAGCCGATCAGGATCCGCATCTCGTTCGTGGGCTCGAAACCGAGTGTCTCGTAAAGCGAGAACGGATGCCTCATCCGCGGTGGCGATTTGGAGGGTATAGGTTCCGCGAGGGCCATCGAACTGCCGAATCATTTAGCCGCGACCTCTGCCGCCGACTTCCCGCGCAGAAACTGGACGATGAGGGCATAGTCGGTTTCGCGGAAACCCGGTGTCGTTGCGAGGCCCGGCATGAGGCGCTTGCGAACCGAGTCGGCTGCTTCCGGTTTGCGACCCACGCGGAGGAAGGCCACGAGTTCGGCGTCGGAGAGTTTCGCGATGAGTTTGCTGCCCACGAGGTCGAGGCCGGAATCAGGCAGACCGCGGGCATCCTCGCCGTGACAAGAGGCGCAATACCCCGCATAAACGCCCGTCGCGGTTCGCCCGCCTGGTTGAGGCCTGGGGTGGCGGGCGGCCCAGCCGAAAGCGCGCACGGGTTCGCGGGACGCGGCCTCGTGCGTGAAATCGCCGCCGGTGGAATCGAGGCGAAGTTCGGAGCGCACAGCCACTCCCACGCCGATCATCAGGAACACGAGCGAGGTGGTGGCGAGAAGCAGGGCCTGGTCATCCGCCTTGAGCGACACGCTTCGCCATGAGTAGAGCACCGACAAGACGCCCAGAAACGCCGCGAAGACCGCGCCGATGTGGCCGATGAAGACGAGCATCTCCGGCGACCAGAGGTTTCCGACCTCGACCAGGTGCGAAAGATGCCGGGCGAACGCCTTGGGCATGGGCCGAAGGGACTGGACCATCCAGTCGCTTTCATAAACCGTTTGAATGAGGGTGAAGAGATTCGCCATGAGGGCGAAGCCCACGGCATAACCCGCCTGCCGGAGCGTGCCGATCATCCCCGAGGCCATGCCCGCGAGGTGCGGAGGGACGCTTCCCATGATGAGAGCGTTGTTCGGGGAAAAGAAAAACCCGGTCCCGATGCCGATCAGGACCATCGGGATCATCAGTGTTGGCGCGCCGCTTTTCACCTCGATGAGCAGCATCGACAGATAGCCCGCGACCACAAGAGAGGCGCCCAGCATGCAGAGGCGCTCGGGCCCGATGCGGTCGGACATCCTGCCCGCGTATGGACTCACGAAGAAGGTGACGAGAGCGACCGAGCCCAGGATCAGGCCGGCGTCGAAGGCCCGCAGTTCGAGACCGGCGAGCAGGATGATGGGAAGGATGAAGAGGTAGACCGGGAAGGACGCGAACATGATCGCGAAGGCGAGGGAGGCCTTGGCGAAACCCGGATGCTCCGCGAAGAGCTTGAGATTCATCAGCGGATGTTCGGTACGTCGTTCGTGTCTCACGAACCACCACAGACAACCGATGCCCGCGAGGAAACCCGCCCACACCAATGGATCGCGGATATTCCCCTCGACGGGAATCCGGTTGAGACCGTAGAGCAGACCGAAAAGGCCCAGCGTGAGCCATGTGGCGCCCGGGACGTCGAGAGAGGCGACCGCCTGTCCCGAACCCGCGGTCTTCTTCACGAAGATCACGGACAGGGCCATGGCGAGGATGGCGACGGGGATGCGGGAGATGAACGTGGCGCGCCAGTCGTAGGCATCGAGCAGAAAACCCGCGAAAAGCGGCCCGAGGATGAAACCGAACGCGTTCGCGGAGGCGAGGATGCCCACCGCTTTACCGCGCTCCTGCGGCGGATAAGCGCGTGTGGCGAGGGCGAAGGTCGCGGGCAGGAACGCCGCCATACCGAGACCCTGCACACAGCGGAGAACGATGAGTGAGCCGATGTTCGGCGCGAAACCGCACAGGGCCATGGCGAGCGCGTAGACGAGCGCGCCCCAGCGGAAGAGGAGGGCGTGTCCATAGCGGTCGCCGATGCGGGCGAAGAAGAGCATCGGTCCGGTGGCGGCGACGAGATAACCAAGCGCCACCCACACCACAACGCTCGTCGAGGTGTCGAGGTCGATGATGATGTCGCTGAACGTGAGCGGGACGAAACTCGAGTCGAGCGACCCCATCACGGTCGCGAGGACCAGGGCCGACATCAAACGGAAACGCGCGGCGT
>JAYUUU010000086.1:0-6350 GCA_043754395.1 Vicinamibacteria bacterium | reverse complement strand
TCTGGAAGGACGGTCCCGCCGATCACGACTACGTCAAGCTCAAGCCCGGCGACTTCATCATCGCGGTGAACGATCGCGAGTTGAAAACCACCGAGAGCTACTGGCGCGATTTCACCCTGGCCGCCGGACGCAAGTTCCACTTCCTCGTGAACAACACTCCGGCGCGCGATGGCGCGTGGGAGGTAGTCCTCGAGCCCATGGCCGGGAACGCGTACACCAATGCACAGTATGCGAAGTGGGTCGCGGATCGTCGGGCCATGGTTGAGAAACTCGGAAGTGGTGACGTCGGCTATCTGCACATTCGGGCCATGGATGCGCCGTCGCTTCGCCAATTCACTCTCGATCTCGTCTTGAACCGCACGAAGAAGGCGCTGGTGATCGATCAGCGCTTCAACGGCGGCGGCGGTATCGATCAGGAACTTCTGAGCATACTGATGGGACAGAAATACCAGTACACGCGCGGTCGCGACGCCGGGATCGATGTGCCGCGTCCGCTCGAAACGTTCTATGGACCAATGGTGGTCATGCAGAACGAGCGCTCAGCTTCGGACGCCGAAATGTTCCCCCAGGGTTTCAAGGACCTGAAGCTCGGCAAGACGATCGGCGTGCCCACTATGGGTGCGGTGATCGGAACCGGCTCTTACACCCTCGCGGACGGATCGGCCATAAGGACGCCGGGGGCTGGAGTGTGGACGGCCCGCGGAGAGAACATGGAGAACTTCGGCGCGCAGCCCGACGTGTGGGTGGACAACGCGCCGGATGATTTCCTGAAGGGCCGCGACGCCCAGCTCGAAAAGGCGGTGGAGGTCTTGAAGGCGGAGATCGCGGCGCGCGGGGAGAAGGCTCGCTAGTGTCCTGCCATTAAGAGGCTCTGCGCGTTGCGGATGAGTTGAACGTAGAACCTGATCCCATTCACATATCCGGCCTTCGACACGCGTTCATCAGTGCCGTGCGCGCGCTTCATCGCGTCGTCCTCCATCGGAAACGGATTGAAGCGGTAGACCGGCCGCGCATAGGCCGACCAGTAGCGGGCGTCGGTAGCGCCCATTAAGAGGAAAGGCAGCACCATCGGCTCGGTCTCGCCCAGGGTCTGCCGGATCGACCGGCTGATCGCGTCGAAGGCAGGGCCGCTCGTTGGCGATGCGGGTGGGGGCTCGGAGCGGAATCCCTCGATGGTGACCTCGACCTGGTCGTCGCCGATCACCTTCAACACCTGGCGCCGCACGGAGTCCACACTCTCGCCGGGCCGGATCCGGAAATTGACGGTCGCATGCGCCTCGGGCGGAAGAACGTTGTCCTTGTTTCCGGCATTGAAGATCGTGGCTGCCGTGGAGGTGCGAAGCATGGATGCGGAGCGCTGGTCACGAAGAAGCGCCCGGGTCACGACGGAGCGGAAGAGCCATAGGTTATTGAGCACCAGCCGCCGTGAGAATGGAAGATGGGACGCGGAGCGCTCCAGCATCTCGCGAACCACCCCGTCGAGCTTCGGCTCGAAAGGGGCGTTCTCCAGGGCCACGATCGCGCGGGACAGCCGGCCGATGTGGGTGATATCGGGCGGTGTCGATGAATGACCCCCATCGCCTCGCACCGCGAGGGAGACCGAAACGAAGCCTTTCTCTGCGACGCCTATGAGCGCTGCGGTACCTGATGCGCCGATGGCCATAGCCGAAGTGAGCGCCCCGCCCTCGTCGAGAACCAGGCCGGGCTTGACACCTTCCGCGACAAGTTTTTCGACCATCGGCTTGGCCCCCTTGACCCCTCCCACCTCCTCGTCGTGGCCGAACTGGAGGATCAGCGTCCGCTCCGGAGTGAAACCCGAGGCGAGCAGGGACTCGACGCTTTCGAAAACCGCCATGACCGTCGACTTGTCATCGAGGGTGCCGCGCCCGTAGATCCAGTCGCCCTCAACGATTCCATCAAAGGGAGGATGCGTCCAGGTTCCTTCGGTGCCCGGAGCGATCGGCACCACGTCGAGGTGCCCCATCAGGACGATCGGCGGTTTTGTCGCGTCGCGCCCGGGCCATCTGTAGATGAGACCCAGGTCAAACACCTCGAGGGTGAGATG
The DNA here is from genome assembly GCA_043754395.1 of Vicinamibacteria bacterium. Taxonomy (GTDB): domain Bacteria; phylum Acidobacteriota; class Vicinamibacteria; order Fen-336; family JAGNNV01; genus JAGNNV01. The sequence continues at coordinate 4,285 of JAYUUU010000086.1, read as the reverse complement.
GCGATGGACGAGGGGGAACGCAGTGCGCAAGAATTCATGCAGACCCAGGAAGGCTTGGGTGTCCGTAGCACCGTCCTGGGTGCTGATCGTGCGAAAGCGGAGCGCCTGCCGAAACCTCTCCACCGCACCCGGCTCGTCGACCGCGAAAGTGACGCGTTCGACCGGGGGCTCCGCAGGCGCCACGGCGACGGCGCGGGCGACGACGACCACGGCCACCGAGGACAGGACCAGCAGGACGCCTTTCATGAATCGCGACATGACCCCTGGCGTTCTAGCACAGTCGCGGAACCGCGGCGCGCTTCGCGCCGCCGCGCCTTACTTCGAACGGATGAAACTCATCGCGATCAGCGTCTGCGCGCCCCAGTAGGTTCCGAGGATCAGTACATCGGAAGCCGGGACTGAAGATACGAACCTGTTGTAGCCGAGAAGGGTGTCCGAGACGCCGAACAGGATCGCACCCGCAAGACCCATGGCGCCCGCGTGCCAGCCAGGCCCTGAACCGAGGGCCGCGGCCGCGCGCCAGATCATCACGAAGATGGCGAGGCCATACAGGATGACCGGAACGCGAAGCTCGCCCGCGCCGCGCAAAAGGGGCGGCAACGCGAGCGCCGCCCAGATCGCGACCGGCACGAGGCGGACCCATCGCCAGCGCGGCTCGGCCTTTGTGAAAGCCGCGATGTAGAAGAGGTGGGCCACGAGGAAGGTCGCGAGACCGTAAAGAAACCGGTATTCGATCGCTGCATCGGCGATGGCAGAGGTCAGAAGACCTGCTATGGCGGAGGGCTTCCCCGCTCGGTCACCGGACCGATGGACGAGTACCGCCAGGGCTGCCACCGGAATCATCTTCACGAACGGAGCCAGCGGCCCAAGCCGGTCTTCCATGAAGAGGAAGAGGAGCGCCGCCCCTACCGCGAGAAGCCGAAGGATCATCGAGACGCCACAGGATGTCGAGTCAGAACCGCCACTCCCACCTCGGAGGTCGGCTGGGACTGGACGAGCACCACAAGGCTCGCGCGTTCGGCATCCGCCTGAATCTCCGCAGGGTCGAAAGAATGTGTGAAGAAGAGCCCCGGCTCGAAGGCGGTCCCGCTCACAATGAACTGATCGCCCTGCTCGGGCTCAATGCCCCCGAGCAGGCGGGCTGTCCATCGGGCGAGCACCGAAGGCGAGCTTGATGCGGCATCTGCCTCTCGCCTCAACGGGAACGAGAGCAGGATTCGCCCGCCCTCGCGCAACGACGCGCTGGTGTTCCTTAGCGCGCGCCGGCGCTCGTCGGCGCCTCGCAGATAGCCGAAGCAGAACCATGAGAAAAGAACCACATCGAAGGCCGCGGGGGGCAGCGGAGCATCGACGATGGAGGCATGGACAGTCGCGACCTTCAGGCCACGCACGCGCGCGCGCTCCGCGAGAATCCCGAGGGCTCTTGGCGCGATGTCGAGTGCCATCACCTCATGGCCCGCCTCGAGCAGCGGCAGCACGTCGCGACCGCTCCCAGCACCTACCACAAGGATGGAATCGCCGGGGCGGATGTTGACCTTGAAGAACTCCGTCTCCCAAGTAAAGGTCTCGTACGCGGCGGCCGGACCGTCGTCGCCGAAAGCCTCCCACTCCCGCACCGAGAGCGCGTCGAGCTCAGCGCGAGTGAACGTAGCCGCAGCGAGTCGGCGGCAAACCCGCTCGGCCGCACGAGTGAATCTCAAGACCCCAAAGGCGAAGGCCCGGAGAACCCGTCGAGCCGCGCGAAGCATCGGCCCTGACCCTCGCCCGGACTAATTCGACCCCGTCGTGGCGGTCCGTCGCGGAGTGACCGTGAAGTCTTCCTTGAAGTCGAGGATCTTGCCGGAGAGTTCGTCCTTGAGATTCAACTCGAACTCATACTCGCCGGGTTCAGCGCCCTCGAGCGGCGGACCGATCATGCGCGACAGCCGGCCGAGGGACGTGGGCTGAATCATGGTGGGGGCGATCTTGAGGAAGACCATCCCGTCGCTCTTCCTCCTGATGGTGTAGCCCGCGGTGACCTTGGGCATGCCCGTGGCCTTGTCCTTCGTGGGGTTGTACACATCGAACTGGCAGTAGAGACGCGACCCGGTTTCAAAGTCGCGTCGCGCCAGGAGCACGAGCTTGGGGACCGCGTTCTCCTGACCCGGCTGGATCGGCTGAGTGGTGTCGGTCAGCACCGGCGTGGAGATGCGCCACGCGGCGAGGTCGGGCACCTCGAAGTCATGCATGACCGTGCCCATCTTCGAGGAGTTCTTGTCGCGGATGACGAGCTTCGCCTGATAGGCGCCCGGCAACAGCTCGAAATCGCGTTGAATCGGGAACCACGACTTCGAGTATTTCGCCTTGGTCTCGGGACGAAGGTTCATATCGATCTTCTGATCGTAGCGGTTGAACTCGCCGGTTTCGCGATGCGCCACCACGAGCAGGAACTCGAGGCTGTTGGAATAGCGCCCTTCCTTCTCGTTGAAGGCGAAAGACGAAAGGTCGACATCAGCGTGCAGGATCGCGCTGGCCTTGCCGAGCAACGTCTCGTCGAACACATAAGAGGTGAGCCGGATGGGAATGTCGGCAACTTCGAAGGGCGAGTCGAGAGCCTCCTGGAACTGCGGATCGGGCCCGCCTTCGACTTTTTTCGCCACCGGCGAAGCACCTTCAAGTGCTGCGTAATAACCCTTGCGCGCCCGGATCTTCATGTCTTTGCCCGCGACCTTCACCTCGATCTTGCGAAACTTCCCGTCCTTCGAGATGTTCGTAGGGTTGTAGCCGATGAGGTAATACACGCGCGTCTCATCCGCGATGCGCTGAAGGCCTTTCACCAGGTCGTTGGAGTTCTTGACCGTGAAACCACCGCTGTCCGCCGCGATCGACTCGGCGCCCTCGGCGCGCTCGAGATTCTCCGCGAAGGCAGCGCCGATGTCCTGAGTGGGCGTGGCGGGACCGAACTCAGCCGTCATCTGCACGGGCATCCCGCCAAGGCCCATGGTATCGACGAAGTAGACCGCGGCATTGCCACGGCGCGAGGCCTGCACCACGTTGCGGAACTCGTCGAGGTTCGGGTCGAAGATGAAACCCTGGGACACGAGGATCAGGGATTTACGGCCCTTGCTTCCGGCGAGCGAATTGAGCGCGCGTTCCATGGAGTTGAGAGTGATCTTGTTCTTGGCGGTCGCCTGGTAATAGACCTCGGAGGCGCGGCCTTGAACCAGAGGATCGCCGTCGAACATCGCGCCGGTTTCGCTTTGCTGATTCCGCATCCCGGGGTTCACGCCATACGTTTCGAACCTTCGGGTGACGCGCTCTTCCACCTGCTTGTCGCGGTAGATGTGAATGCGCATCGCTTCCCACTCCGTCACCCGGTCCTGCCCGGTGTCGGGGATGTCGCGGCCATCGAGCCGCTTCAGCAGCGAGGTCAGCTCGAGATAACCCTCGGGCATGCGCGTGCTCCACCACGCTCCGCCCCCGCTTGCGAGAAGGGTGACCCGGTCGCCGTCACGCGTGCCGTTCTTGAGGAACTGGTCGATCGCGGCCTTGGCCCGGTTCGCTTGGAACGGATGAAGGTGAATGTCGTCGAAGACGATGACAAAGGTGCGGCCGGTGCGGGGCTCAGCACCCTGGTTGGTGGAAATGGACCGCTGCTTTCGCGGACCCGTGGGGCGTGCTGGGGGCAGGACCACGGCTTCGAAACTCGTGATGTCCTGCGGCTTGCCGTCCTCAAAAACCGTGAACGAGTCCCGGGTGAGATTCTCGATGGGGACGTTCTTTTTGTCGGTGACCACCGCGTCGACCGTGACGAGTTCCACCGCGGACGGGAACTGAATGGAGGGAGCGGGCGGGGTGGGCGAGGGCTTGGGACTTGCGTCCTGTGCTGCAGCGATAACGCCAAGGCCCGAAAACAGGGCGGCTCCAAAGGCGTTTCGATTGAGGAACAACTTCATAAGGGTCTTCACACTCCAGTTACATCCACTAAGACGTCGCCGTCCTTTACGGAGACGGAAAAAGATCGAACGTTGAAACCCGGGGCATTGAGACACGCTCCGGTGGTTACGTCGTACTGCCAGTCGTGCCAGGGACAGAAAACGACGCTGCCTGAGACGAAGCCTTCGGCCAAAGGGCCGGCCCGATGCGCACATTTGTTCTCGACGGCATGAAAGACCCCGCCGATATTGAAAAGGGCGACGTTAATTCCGCCCAGCATGACACTTTTGCCCTGCCCGGGCGCAAGTTCGTCCACACGAAGGGCTTTCACCGCGGCATTTTAGGGGGTTCCGCCCCATTCCCCGGAAAA
>JAYUUU010000085.1:0-6997 GCA_043754395.1 Vicinamibacteria bacterium | reverse complement strand
TACTTCTTCTTCTGTTCTTCGGTGCCGGCCAGGAAGATGTGGCCCGAGGAAAGGGAGTTGTGAGCGGCGGTTGAAAGCGCTACGCCCGCATCCACGCGGGCCAACTCCTCGATGACGATCGTGTAGTCGACCGTCGACATGCCGGAACCGCCGTAGTCCTCGGGAAACACCACCGCGAGGAGCCCGAGCTCGCCGAGTTTCCTGAAGATCTCGCGCGGGAACTCCTGCTTGTCGTCCCACTCGCGAGCGTGCGGTTTCAGTTCCCTCTCGGCGAAGTCGCGAACGGTTTTCTTGAGGAGCCGCTGGTCTCCGCTGAATTGAAAGTCCATTTGATTCCTCGAAAGAACACCCCGAAACAGGGGAAGGACAATCTTAGTTGACCGAGTGAAGTCGCCGTCATTGCGAGGAGCTCATTTTGACGAGGGTGACGAAGCAGCTCGTCGAGCGAACGCGTCCGTCATTGCGAGGAGCTCATCGCAATGACGGCGGGCTCGTTCAGGAATCCGCCGTCAGGGTGTGCGTTACGAAACGTTCCGGAAGAATGCGTACAGCAGGGGTGCTGAGAGGAGGAACGCGTCCATCCGATCGAGGGCGCCTCCGTGGCCTGGGAAGAGCGTGCCCGAATCCTTCGCTCCCACGTAACGCTTGAAGAGACTTTCGAGAAGATCTCCCACGATCCCGGCGACCGCGGTCAGAACACCGATCGTGACAATGAGGCCCATCGGCTGGGTTTTGAAAAGCTGCGATGCCACCACCGCACTCGCAAGGCCGGCGCCCACGAGGCCACCGATCGCCCCTTCCACGGTCTTGCCGGGCGAGACGACCGGCGCCAGTTTGTGACGCCCGATCGCGCGGCCCACGAAATACGCGAAGACGTCCGACGAAATCACGACCGCCATCAAAAGAGCGATGCGCGCCGTCCCGTCCTCCACCGGTGCCAGTCTCCCAAGAGCCGCGAAGGAACCTGCTCCAAGGCCGATCAGAAGGCCGCACACCAGGCCCGCGGCCTCTGCTGCGATGACCGGGATGCCGAACCGGTCGGCGCGTATGACCACGACAAGCGCGGCCGCGACTCCGGCCACGATGGGCAGGCCGTAGATGGAGAAGGTCTGGGTCGCGCTCGGCGCCCCCGCCAGCTCGAAAAAGAGAGCAATGCCGGGCAAAAAAGAAATATGCGAAGCGCCTATGCCCGCGCTAGAGAGAAGAGCGTGTGCTTCACTGATCCCCAGAACACACAGGATGGCGGCCAGAATCCAGGGCGCGCGCTCCGGGAAGAGGGCGATCGCGCCAATGACCGCGGGAAGCACGACCAGGGCAGTGACGACCCGGCGGAAGAGATTAGACGCGAAGAGACCGCTCACGCCTTGCCCACGGCCGCGGTGATGCCGCCGTAGCGACGTTCTCTCTTCTGGAAGTCGACGATCGCTTGAAGCAGGTGCCCGCGCCGGAAATCAGGCCACAGGACGTCGGTGACCCAGATCTCCGCGTAGGCGATCTGCCAGAGGAGGAAGTTCGACACCCGCAGCTCGCCGCTGGTGCGGATGAGGAGGTCGGGCTCGGGCAGGTGCGCGGTAAAAAGATGTCGCTCGATTGTCGCCTCGTCGATGGTAGCCGGATCGAGCGCGCCGTTTTTCGCGGCTTCAGCAATGCGCTTCACCACATCCGTCAACTCCGAACGGCCCGAGTAGTTGAGAGCCAGCGAGAACTGAAGGCCGGTCAGATGCGCTGTCTCCTTGATGCCCCGGCGCAACTCGTCCTGCACGTCCTTTGGCAAACCATCGAGACCGCCCACCACGCCGAAGCGGATGTTGTTGTCCTGAAGAGTCCTGAGTTCGCGGCGGATGTAGAGCTTCAAGAGCCCCATCAGGCCGGATACTTCGTCCGTGGGCCGCTTCCAGTTCTCGGTGGAGAAGGCATAGACCGTGAGTGCCTCGAGGCCAAGGCGGGCCGCGGTCTCGACCACGGAGCGAACCGACTCGACGCCGGCGCGATGGCCTTCAAGGCGTGGCAGAAACCGGCTCTTCGCCCAGCGCCCATTGCCGTCCATGATGATCGCCACGTGCCGCGGAAGGCGGTCGAAATCGATGGCGTCGACGAGCGAGCGCTCGTCGCGGTCGCTGCCAACGACTTCAAGAACCTGGGCGCGCGTCATGGGAGAAGGATTGTAAGCGTTCAGGCGGCAGGCCCCGGACCGACGCGAATCCGGGCATCGACAACGATGGCACCCTCGCCTGGGTTAAGAACGCGGACCGGATTCAAGTCGAGTTCGCGCAGCTCGGGCATCTCCTCGACCAGCGCCGAGAGACGTTGAAGAAGAACGATGAGTGCCGCGCGATCCGCGGGCGCACTTCCTCGATAGCCATCAAACAGCGGCCGCAAGCGGAGGCGATCGATCATTTCCGCGGCGTCGAGGTCGCTGATCGGGGGCAGGTGGAAAGAGACATCGCGCAAAAGTTCGACCTGCACGCCGCCGATGCCGCAGACAAGGAGCGGCCCAAATGTGGGATCGACCACCACACCTACGAGCGCTTCAAGACCGCCCTCGATCTGCCGCTGCAGGATGACGTTCTCGAGTGAGAAGCCGGCCTTGCCAAGACCCTCGCGCATCGACCGGACGGCGGCTTCGACATCCGCCTGGTTGTGCAGGTTGAGCACGACACCACCCACATCCGTCTTATGAACGAGCCCTGGGGCCACCGCCTTGGCGACGAGCGGATAGCCCATCGCGTCCGAGACCGCCGCGGCATCTTCCGGGCGGGCCAGGCGGATGTCCGCCATGGCGATTCCGGCGACTTCGAGCAGGGCTTTGACGTCGTTCGTTTCGAGCCAGTGCGCTTCCGGATGCTTTTCAAGCGACGTCTGAACGATCCGCCGGGCGTCCGATCGCTGGGCGTCGGTGAGACGAACGACATCGCCCGCGGGGCGGTCTTTCCACCGTTGATACTTGAGGGTGGCTCCGAGCGCCCGCGCTGCGTTCTCCGGAAACGAATACGACGGAAGGCGGCCGCGGCCGCCGGTCGCGAGCATGGGCGGCGCCCCTTTGCTCGAGAGGAACACGGTGAGCACGGGCTTGTGCGCGGGAACCTTCGAGGCACCTCTCACCACCGCGCCCGCGATCTCCTCCGCCGTGGTCACAAGGGGCGGCACATAGATCACGACAAGGGCGTCGACATTCGGATCGGCGCCCACGATTTCGATCGTGCGTTCGTATTGCTCGGCGGTGGCGGACGCGATCATGTCGATTGGGTTCTTGTACCCCGCGGCAGACGGAAGGAAGGTACGAAGTTTTTCGAGGGAGGCGGCGGTGAGCTCGGGCAGAGTCAGCTCCTGCGCTTCGCACGCGTCCGCGAGAAGGATGCCGGGGCCTCCGGCGTTGGTGACGACGCCCACCCGCGGTCCACGAGGTGGCGGCTGGGTGGCGAGGAGTGCGGCAACATCGAACATCTCCTCGAGCGTATTCGTGCGGATGACGCCCGCCTGTTCGAAAAGAGCGTCGACGCCGACATCGAGACAGGCAAGAGACGCTGAGTGTGACGACGCGGCGCGCGTGCCCGCCGCGGAACGACCAGACTTCACCGCGACTATGGGCTTACGCCTCGCCACCTCGGGAGCGAGGCGCGCGAACCGCCGCGGATTGCCGAAGCTTTCAAGGTACAACGCGATCACATCGGTGCGCGGGTCGTCTTTCCAGAAAGCGAGGAGGTCGTTGCCCGACACATCCGCCTTGTTTCCAACCGAGACGAAGGTGGAGATGCCGATGTGAAGGTCGCGCGCATGGTCGAGGATCGCGAGACCGAGCGCTCCGCTTTGCGACAACATCGCGACATTTCCAGCCGGCGCCACCGTGGGAGCAAAGGTCGCGTTGAGCGAGACCGCCGGGTCTGTGTTCAGGATGCCCATGCAGTTGGGGCCCACCATCCGCATCCCCGACCGGCGCACGAGATCGCGCAAGCGTTCCTGTTCGGCCTGACCCTCGGGCCCCACTTCCGCGAAGCCGGCCGAGATCACGACCACGCTGCTCGCACCCGCCTCCGCGCATTGGCGCACCGCCTCCATCACCGCCGCTGCGGGCACCGCAATGATGCCGAGGTCAAAGGGCTTGCCGATCTCCGCGACAGTCTTGAATGCGCGCAGGCCTTCGATCTCGCCGCCCGCCGTGTTCACGGGATAGATCGCGCCCTTGAAACTCGCGCGGAGGTTCTTGAGCAGCGCGCCGCCAATCGTGGCCGGCTTGCGCGATGCGCCGAGAACCGCGACCGAACCCGGCTCGAAGAGAGCGCGGATACTGCGCGCCGCGGCGGCGGAGGTGCGTGCGTCCATCGCCTTGCGCGCTGCCTCGGTCAGCCGGACCGGAAACCACGCTCGGATCACGCCCGCGCGTGTTTCCGTTGTCACATCAAAGCCGAGGTGCGCCAGGAGATCCATCATCATCGGTGTCCCGGGCGACACGTCGGCTTCGAAACGCTCGATCCCTTGACGGCGGGCGACCCTCGCGAGTTGTTCCAAAAGTGCCGTTCCAACTCCCTGCTGACGCCAGGCGTCGGCCACCGCGAGAGCGAACTCGGCGCGTGGCACACCATCATCAGGCGCCGCCGCGACTTCTCGAAATCGTCCGACCCCCGCCATCTCTTCATCCCGAGGACCATGGGTCGCGACGAGGCCAGTGTCGCGGGCGAAGTCGTAGCTCCCAAGCCCTTGTGGGAAGTCACGGATGATTCGTTCTTTGTCCTCCGGTCCAACCGTGCGAATGCGGATCGAATCTCCGCCTTTGAGCAAAACGTCTGTAGTGAAGGACAAAGCAGTTCAACGATACGTCGCCGCGGCGACCGAGCTGCTCGCTATCTCTCGCCCGGAATCAGCGGCCGGAAAACCACGGTGTAACGCTTCAGCCCTTCGCACACCTGGGCCATGTCCGGCCCGGTCGGAAAGCCACGCGAGAGGGTCTCCAAAACGACCTGGTCGTTCCCGACCTTTGACGCGAGGGGGGCCAACGCGGGTGCGGGACGGCAGCCGCCCGGAAGTGCCTTCTCTTTCACGATCAACGTGAAGCGGTCGGGATCCCACGGCTTGAGGGAAGGGTGGCGGAAGGCCGCGAGACGACGAATGAAGTCCGGCAGGGGTGCGAGCGGCGGAGCGTCCGGCGCTTCGAGATTTCCCATAACGACGAGCTGGAATGGAGTTCCAAGCAGCACCGAGAAGCGAAAGATCGCCGGCCCTTCTCCCACGACCAAGGTTTGCGGCGGTCCGGTCTTTCCGAGCGACTTCATGGCGAGATCGAGACGCGTGGAGATCGACTGCATCTCGGACTTGTCAAGCCATCCCCTGAGCACTTCGCGGCGGCCACCCGTGAAGATCGAGCCGTCGGTCAGCAGAACGAATCTCGAGGGAACGCCATCGAAGCTCTCGCGAGGCGTCAGGCCCAGATCGCCGGGCAGCGGGTCGAGTCGCAGCCACTGCGCGGGCGCCGGCTCTTGCGCGAAGGATGCCGAACCAACGAAGAAGAGGAAGAGGCCGGCGAGCAGGAGGGTTCGCGTCATGGGTAGACGAGGATAAATGCAGCGACGCATTCCTCGAGCCCCGACCGCCGCTGACGTTCCCCTTAAGATGAGTCCCTTCCACAAGGAGAAAACATGCGCGTTTCCCGGTTGACCTCGTTCGTGGCCGCTCTGGCCCTGCTGATCGGAACACTCGCCCCCGCGGCGCGGGCCGCGCAGCCGGTGCGGGCGAAGAACGGGATGGTGACCTCCCAGGCGTTCATCGCCTCTCAAGTGGGCGCCGATGTGTTGTGGGACGGGGGCAACGCAGTGGACGCCGCGATCGCCACCGCGTTCGCTCTCGCGGTCGTGCATCCAGCCGCCGGCAATATCGGCGGCGGCGGGTTCCTGGTGAGCCGCCTCGGCACCGGCTCGACGACGACCTACGACTTCCGGGAAATGGCTCCTGCGGGCTCCCATCCCGAGATGTTTCTGAAAGACGGCAAGTACAACGCCGACCTGCACCACAACTCTCACATCGCGGTGGGTGTGCCCGGAACGGTGGCGGGTCTTTACAACGCGTGGGAAGAGCTTGGTTCCAAGCGAGTCTCCTGGCGGCGGCTGGTCGATCCCGCGATCGCCCTGGCCAAGGAGGGTTTCATCGTCACCGACGGCCTCGCTCGCTCGCTCAAGAATGCCCTGCCGGAAATGAAGAAGTACCCGGCATCGGTCGAGCAGTTCTCGAGGGCCGGGGTGCCGTTTGAAATGGGCGACATCCTGCGTCAGCCTGATCTTGCCAGAACGCTGGAGCGAATCGCCGAGCGTGGGCCGCGAGGTTTCTACGAGGGCGAGACCGCGCGCCTCATCGCCAGGGAGATGAAAGCGAACGGCGGTCTCATCACCGAGGCCGACCTCAAGGCCTATCGCGCGATTCAGCGCAAGCCTCTCGTCGGCAAGTACCGGGGCTACAGCGTCGTGGGCATGCCGCCCATCAGTTCCGGCGGCACCGCTCTGATCGAGATGCTGAACATCCTCGAAAACTACGACCTCGCCGCGGACGGACCGCGATCGGCCACTACGATTCATCGGATCGCGGAATCGATGCGCCGGGCCTTCGCCGATCGCGCGCGCTTCCTCGGGGATCCGGCCTTCAACAAGGATCTGCCCATCGAACGACTCATCTCGAAGGAGTACGCCCTCGGACTGCGGAAGACGATCCGCGACGACCGCGCCTCGGTGTCCGGTCCAGCGACGTTCGAGTGGCCGGCGGAGAGCAACGAGACGACGCATCTCTCAGTGGTGGATCGTGACCAGAACGCGGTGTCTCTCACCTACACCCTTGAAGACAGCTACGGTTCGAAGATCGTGGTGCCGGGTGCCGGATTCCTGCTCAACAACGAAATGGGCGATTTCAACGCGGGACCGGGCCTCACCGACATCGCCGGCCTCATCGGCACCGAACCAAACCTCGCTCGGCCAGGCAAGCGGATGTTGTCATCGATGACCCCTGCGATCCTCGCCAA
>JAYUUU010000084.1:0-11118 GCA_043754395.1 Vicinamibacteria bacterium | reverse complement strand
TCTTCGTGCCCGCGTGGCGGCTGCTCACCACCGAGGCGGGCGACGAGGCCTTCGCCGAACTAGCCTGTGCCCTCCATGGCCGGCCGTGGACCTTCACGCCGGATCGCGTGGGCCTTGAAGCCAGGCCACGATTCGTTCCCGTGTCGTTTCCCGAAGACGAGGCTCGCCAGGTTGCGTGGGCGACGCTCTTCGCGATGCACACGAAGGCGTCGGCGGCCCGGCTCAACACTCTCCTGCTCAAGCAGAAGCTCTTCGACGCGAAGCTCTCATTCGGCGCCGGCTCGGTCACCCTCCTCGCTTTCACTGCGAAGGACAAGGCCTACGAACGCCCCGAAGTCACGGTGCCGCGACTTCTCGTCGAGGGCGGAGCGGTGCTCGCCGCTCAGCGGGTGAGCGTCCAGGCGGCCGCGGCGGCGTTCCTGGCGGCGCAGAAACGCCCGTCGATGGCGGATCGGGTCAAGACCTCGCGGTTCTCGGGCAACGAGGGCTGAGTTTTGCCTACTCGGAGCCGAAGATCGAGATCATTACGATGGCCACGATGATCACGCCGAGGCCCGCGAAGAAGATCTTCACCCACGACAGCGGATGCTCGCCCGCGATCTTTCCGGTGAAACCGTTCACGACCACCTGAAACGGTTTGCCGTGGTACGCGTAGGTGAGGAGCCAGACCGGGGCGAGGACGTGCTTGAAGGTCTGAGCTTCGTACTGCTGTTGCGTCTGCAGATTCCGGTGGGTGTCGCCTGGAACCTGCTGCGCGCATAACCCCTCGGTCTTCTGCTGCATCACCGTGCGGGAGGTTTGGGACGCGGTGCCGAGGTCAATCTGGTACCGCTCGACGACGAAACCCGCGAGGTAGCCGGCGTCGTAGGGGACCGCCTCATGAGTCGGAAAAGGCTCGACCTCCCGGAGGAGTTTGGGATGCACGCCCTTCGAGCCGCAGATCAGCTCGTCGTCGAAGAAGTGTTCGAGCTCGCCGGAGGCGGGGCTCCAGCGCGTGTTACGGACCTGACGGGTGCGGGTCTGGCCGTTTTGAGTGTAAGTCTCGGTGGTGTAGTAGTAGGTACCCGAGTCCGCGGTCCAGGCGGCGTGGACCTTCGCGTCGAATGTCCAGTAGGGCACGTAGAGGCCGCGCAGCGTGTCCGTCATCGCTTTCTCGCCAAGCGCGTTCGGCGCGAACCAGCGCGAGCCGTACCACTTCCGCATGTCTTCGCGCACTCTCGTCTCGGAGACCTTCATGGGGAGGAGGCTCTCGGGGCGGATGAGTTCGTTGACATCCTTGTAGGGAACGAGGGAGGCGGACCCGCAGAACTCGCAGTTCTGGGCGACGCGGTGGGGCTCGAACGAGGAGATCGCCTGACAGCTCTGGCACTTGACCTCGATGGCTTCGCGGGCAAGACCGGTCTCGCGCCCTTTCAGCGAGGCCAGCGTCTGCTTGAGGTCGTGCTCGATGATCTCGCCTTCGACCTTGAGCTCCGAAGCTGACTCGGTGCCGCAAAAACCGCAGATGAGGGCATGCTTGCCGGGGTTCCACGTGGCCTCCGCCCCGCACGCAGGGCACGCGTACTTGACGCTTGCGAGCAACTCAGCCATGGACGCTCGCAAGCGTCATTGCGAGGAGCCGCATCGTTTGGCCTGCGACAAGGCAATCCCCATCAACCACGACCAAGGCAGCAGGGTCACGGACCTAAGTCTTCAAAAACTCATCCAGAGACGCTCTGGTGATTCGGAACTGCGCGCCGATTTTCTTCGCTTTGAGATCGCCTGCCTGGATGGTGGCGAGAACATCGGCCTCGGACACGCCGAGGATCTTCGCGGCTTCCGCGGGACCGAAGACCTCCGGGAAGCCCGAGGCCTGGGGCGCTCCAGCTGCTGTGGGGGCGCCCACTGGGAAGGCTCCGGCCGCGGGGCCGGACCCAGGAGCCGCCATGCCCTGCATCATCTGCTGAGCCATGGCGAAGCCCATGGCCATCTCCATCGGACCACCAGCGCCACCGCTCGCTCCGCCCGGCTGGGCCACCGACTGGCCCATCTGGTACTTGACGTAGTCGTTGAGGTTCCCGAGGGTCGACATGGCCGCGCGCTTGTCGATCGCCTGCTCGACCTCCGGAGGCACGGAGACGTTCTCGATGATGAACGAACCGAGTTCGAGGCCGTACTTCCGGCTGATCGTCGGATTGATGACGTTTAAGAGGGCGTCGCCCAGCTCGCCGTACCGGCCCACCAGACCCACGACGGGGATCTTGGCGGTGCCGAGAGCATCCGAGAACATCGACACCAGGCGCGAACGCATGGTGTCGCCGAACTCGTCGAGCCGGAAATTGTGATCGGTCCCGGCCACTTCCTTGAGGAAGACCTTCGGGTCGACCACGCGGAAGTCATATGTCCCGTACGCGCGGACACGAACGATGCCGAAGTCGGGGTCGCGCATCATGATGGGGTTGGCGGTGCCCCACTTGTTGCCGGTGAAGAGGCGCGTGTTGACGAAATAGACGTCGGCCTTGAAGGGCGACTCGAAGCCGTACTTCCAGCCCTTGAGCCGCGACAACACGGGAATGTTGTCGGTGATCAGAGTGTGCTTGCCGGGGAAGAATGTGTCGCCGTACTGGCCGAGGTAAACGAACTGAGCCAGCTGCGACTCGCGCACGATGAGCTGCGCGCCGTTCTTGATTTCCTTGTCTTCGTCGGGGAAGAGCCAGGAAACCGTGTCGCGGGAATCGTCCTGCCACTGGATGATCTCCAGCAGCTGACTCTTGATGAAGCCCTTTAGATCGACCATCGCACTCTCCTTCGAAGCGCCTTACGTGACGCGAAGGATTATTCTGAATGGGACTTACCGATTGCGCAATGCCTGGATGCGGTCCTCGAGCGGAGGGTGGGTGGAGAAAAGCGCCATGAACCCGGGAGCCCCGGAGATCTTGAAGCTTGCGAGTGCCGGAGCGCGCGGGTCCATGACCTTTGCACCCTCGGCGAGCCGCTGCAGCGCCGCCACCATGTTCTCGCTGCCGGCAAGGGCCGCTCCGCCTTCGTCCGCCCGGAACTCGCGATGACGGGAGAACCAGGCGGTGATGAGCGAGCCCGCGATGCCAAGGACGATCTCCGCGACGATGCGGACGATGAAGTACAGCCCGTTTGATCCACGCTCATCGCGAGAGTTGCTGGCGACGACCGACGCGACGATCCGGGAGATAAACATGACGAACGCGTTCATCACGCCCTGCAGAAGGGTCATGGTGACCATGTCGCCGTTTGCGATGTGCGACATCTCGTGGCCCAGCACCGCTTCGAGCTCGTTGCGGCGCATCGAGCCGAGAATGCCGGTCGACACCGCGACCAGGCTGCGCTTCTTCGAAGGCCCGGTGGCGAAGGCATTCACCTCGGGCGAGTTGTAGATGCCGACCTCGGGCATCGGGAGCTGAGACTGCTGGGCCAGGCGCTCGATGGTCCGATAGAGCCAGTCGGCGTCGGGGTTGCCGGTGTTTCCATTCACGAGCTGAACGCCCATGGCCCGCTTCGCCATCCATCTCGAGATGAGGAGCGAGATGAGAGCACCCCCCATGCCCCAGATGAAGCAGAACACCGCGAGGGGACCAAGGCCGTCTCCCGGACGGACCCCGAGCAGGCTCAGGATGATCGAAATCGTGACGACGACCGCGATGTTGGTCAGCAGGAAGAGAAAGATTCGTTTGGCCATCTTTGGCAATCCTCAATTCGATAAGACGCGCGATCCCGTTGTGCGGTTTGAACCGCGAAAGCGCTATTTGGCGTCGCGCTCGACCAGCATGGCCGCGAGGAGCGGGATCATGATTTCGTGGTGGCCGGTGAGGGAGTATCCCCGGCCCACACCTTTGGTGGGGCGGCTCACCACGTTGGTGTTGGGCCTGTACCCTTGGATGAAATCGAAATTCGCGGTGGTGAAATCCTCAATGCGATGGCCGAGGTTTCGAGCGAGGGTCACGGCTTTGAGGAAAACCTCGGGGAGGAGCACCGCCGAACCGACGTTCAAGTAGACGCCGCCGCCCCCGAGCCTTGCCACCTCGGCGGCGAGGATTCGAAAGTCGTGGTGCGAAGTGCGGCCCACGGCACCCGGATCGCACGAAGGATGCATGTGAACGATGTCGGTTCCAATGGCGACATGCACGGTGGCCGGAATCCCGAGGCGCCAGGCCGTGGCGAGGATCGAGAACTTGCGGAACTTCGCCGCGCGCCGCCGCGAGATGTACCGGCCGAGGGAAGCGCCAAGACCGAGACCGTCAAGGTCGCCCAGCACAATCGCGCGATTGATCTCTTCGCCGGTTTCCTTCGCCATGCCGAACTGACCGCTGCCGAGGACCGCATCGACCTCCTCGGAGGTCTGGCCCGCGATCGCGGTCTCGAAATCGTGCACGATCCCGGCGCCATTGAGGGCGATCGCGGTGATGAAGCCCCGCTCCATCAGGTCGATGATGATCGGCGCGAGGCCGACCTTCAGCACGTGCGCGCCCATTCCCCAGATCAGCGGCCGCTTTTTCTCACGGCCGCGAGAGAGGTTCTCCGCGACCGCCCTCAACTGATCGGCAGCGAGGATCCGGGGTAGCGACGACTCGAACGCGGAGATCCGCGCCCCCCGCTTGTGGGGCCGGCCGAAGTCTTGAACCGTCACTTTGCTGACGCGCGACGCCAGCGGATACGTCCGCACTCCCGAAAGATCCAGCGGCTTCCGGGGCCGCACTGGGCGCGCCGGAGCTTTGCGGGCGCTCACCGCAGTCGCTCTTCGAGCAGCTCGCAGAGGATGTGATTCATGAGGTGATGGACCTCCTGAATGCGCGGGGTGTCCTTCGAGGGTGCCGCGAAGAGGTGGTCGACGAGGGCCGCGAGTTTCCCGCCGCCTTCTCCGGTCATCCCCACGGTGAGCAGACCCCGCGACTTCGCCACCTGCATGGCTTCGAGGACGTTCTTCGAATTGCCCGAGGTGCTGATGCCGACCGCGATGTCTTCGGGACGCGCGTGGGCTTCGAGCTGCCGTTTGAAGATGTGCTCGTACCCGTAGTCGTTTCCAATCGCGGTCATGATCGACGAGTCGGTGGTGAGGGCGAGGGCGGGGATCGGCGGCCCTTCCTTGGTGAAGCGCCCCACCAGTTCGCCCGCGAAGTGCTGGGCATCGGCGGCGGACCCGCCATTTCCGAAGACGAGGACCTTTCCGCCGGCGCGGACGCGAAGAGCGATGGCGTCGGCGAGGACTACGAGGTCGGCGGCGCGGTCGGTGAAGAAGCTCCGCTTGATGTCGAGGCTTTGGGCGACAACCGACGCGATCCGTTCTTTGGACATTGAACGCTCATTATCGCCTGTGAGGGCGCATGAGCCTCAGTCCGGCGGGGGTCGAGACGGTGCCCGGGCGGGGGGAGGGGTGAAAAAGAAAAGGCCGGCCTCAATGCGCGAGGCCGGCCCAACGGCTGTTTTACGAAGCGCTTAGAACGAGACGCGCGCACCGATGCGGAGGATCCGCGGACTGATCACTTCCTCGACCCGGCCAAGCGTGGCCGAGCCGGCGTTACGGGCGCGGGAGAGAACCACGTCGTTGTTGAGGGCGTTGAAGAGCTCAACCGACGGCGAGATCGTGATGCGGCCGATCTTGGAGTTCCGCGCGAGGCGGAAGTCGATGTTCCACAGATTGTCGTACCGCTTGGCGTCCACAGCACCCGCAAGAATGCGCTGCGAGCCATCCTGACCGATGTTGTTGGTGATGTTGATCGGGTAGATCCCGCCCTGCCGGCCGAACAGCGCCGTGGAGATGGTGAAGCTCGCAGGAAGGTTGACCGCCGCGTCGGCATAGACCTGCCACTGGAAGGACGAGTAGAAGCTCGCCTTGCCCGAACCACCGGAGAGAATCGAGACGGGGCCGCCGTCTTCGAGCGGACCCGTGTCCGTCCGAGTGGGGTTGCCGCTGCCCGTGCCGTTCGCCAGACCAATGTTCACGCGGTTGTCGTCCGCGTAGTCCTCGGTCCAGTTGTTGTACGAGAGCGCCAGGTTCGCCATCCAGCGGTTCGCCATGCGCTTTCGGGCGGTCAACTCGAGACCGTTGTACTGACGGGTGTATCCCTCGAAGTTCGTCCGGTAGCGGCCGTTGCCGCCGGCCGCGACCAGACCCGCAGGTGCGGTGTAGCGCGAAACCGTGTAGCCGCGGGACGTGAGATCGGTTCCCCGCACATACTGCTCGGGACGGATGATCGAGCACTCCGATCCAACCGCGCAGGCCGCCGAGAGGAGCGGCTGGTAGTTGAAGTTCTTCGAGTTGCGGAAGGTGTAGGCGACGCCCACCGCGAGATTCGAAACCAGCTCATGGTCGACGCCGAACACGATCTCGTTGTCGCGCTGGTTCTTCATGTTGGGGTCGATACGCCCGGGAGCGATTCCCGTACGGTTGCTGGGGTTGATGTTGTAGGTGTACAACACTCCGCCCGCGATATCGACTTCGGCCGGCTGAACGAACCGGTCGCCGTTCCTGTCGTTCCAGCCGTAGGCGAGGTAGCCCGCGGGCACGCCCGCCGAGTTCACGATTCCATAGCTCAACTGCCCGGCGTAGTTCGCGTAGGAACCACGGAGGACGGTCTTGCGGCTCTCGTTGAGCGCGTAGGAGAAGCCGGCGCGGGGCGAGAGATCCTTCCAGTCAACGAGGTTTTCGGAGCCTGGGTAGTTCACGGCCGGGGCCTCGGTCGGGAAGGACGTGTTGGCGGGAATTGCGGTGGGAAGGTTCTTCGCGGTCTGGCCGTCGAAACGAACGCCCACGTTCACGGTCAGGCGGTCCTTCGTCAGCACATCCCCGACATAGGCGGAGAGATACTTGCCTTGGTTTCGGGGAACGGCGTCACGATGGATGTACGCCGCGTAAGGGCCTCCCGCCACGATGCCGGCGAGCTGGTTACCGTTGTAGTGGGAGGTGTCGTTGGTGGTCGCGATGCGATACCCGAAGCCGAACTTCAGCTGGTTGTTGCCGCCGAGGCCCTGGAAGAAGTAGTTCGCGTCGATGTTCGCGGTCTTCTGCGGACGGCGTCCCACGTAGGTGAGGTAGGAGCCGGTGGCGCGCGCGTTGTCGAAGTCGAGGGTGTAGCCCTGGGTGTCGCCGCCGCGGGCCGCGAGCTGGAAGCCCGTGTCGTAGTAGGCCGCCTTCACGGACGCGAAGAAGTTCGCGTTGAAGGTGTGGTTGACCTCGAACTTGGTGAGACCACCCGGCGCTCCGCCATCGGTGTAGGCGTTGTCCTGGTTCCAGAGAAAGCTGTCCGCTTCATTGGCGAAGAAGCCGACCGCGCGGCCGAACTTCTGCTTCTTGCCGACGAAGTAGTAGCCGGTCACCATGGTGTTGGCCCCTGCCTGCCAGTTCAACTTGGCGTTGTAGGAGGGAAGGAGCGTCGCGTCCTCGGTGCCATTCAGGCGGCATAGCTTGATGTCCTGCTTGCCGTAGGTGGCATAGAACCAGAGCTTGTCTTTGATGATCGGGCCGCCGATGTCGAAGCCGAAATCCTTGATGGTGTTGATGTGGTCGGCCTTCTCACGCGCCTGGCCGGCGTCTGGGGCGCAATAGCCCGTTCCGCCGGCCAGACGGTTCGCGGTGCCGCCCTTGTTGATGTCGGCGAGGAGTTCGGGAGTGATGTTCGTCGACGAGTACTTGTCGTCGGTGACGATGTAGCGGCCGCCGCCGTGGAACGTGTTGGTGCCGCGCTTGGTCACAAAGCCAAGGCCAAAACCACCGGTCTGCTGGGTAAGGTCGTTGCCGCCCGTGGAGACGTTGATCTCCTGGAACGCGTCGAAGTCGAAGTAGGTGGGAGAAGCGCCCGTCGCGGACATGTCGGTGATGACGAGGCCGTCGAGGGTCCAGACCTTGTCGGCCGAGCTCGAGCCCTTGCCGGCGATCGAGGCCTGCTGACCGTTCTCGTTGCCCGCGATGTTGACGCGGTCGATGAGAGCGCCCGGAACATTGCGCATGATGCCCCACGGGTCACGGGAGTTCGGGACTTCCCTGAGCTGATCCGCGGTGATCGTGGTGCCGGTGCCGCGCTTGGTCGCGTCGATGAGCGGGGCTTCGCCCGAGACTTCGACGGTCTCGGTCTTTCCGCCCACTGCGAGCGCAACCGCCACGGTGGCGTTAGCACCGGTCACGATGCTGACGTTCCGATTCGCGGTGCCGAAGCCTTGAAGGGAAACCGCGACTTTGTAGTCGCCGTAGTCCATGTTCAGGAAACGGAAGGTGCCATCTGCGCCCGAAATGGTGGTGCGGGTTCCCGCTTCGCCGGAGATGGTGATGGTCGCTCCGGGGAGCACGGCCCCCGAGGCGTCGGTAACCGTGCCGAGCACGTTACCGGTGGATTGCTGCGCGTAAGCGCCCACGCTGGCTAAAACGAGCCAGGCCAAAGCTAATAGTCGTCTTTTCATTTCCGGCGGTTCTCCTGTGGGGGGGTATGTGCCTCGCCATGAGGCTCGATCTGATCGCTCTGAGAAACGCGGCGCTCCCCACCGCGCGCGCGCCGCCCAAAACGATGGTTGACCAGTCCGAAACGCCGCAGCTTTTCCTGGAACGTGGTCGGAAGGACGCCGAGAGCCAAAGCCGCGCGCTTCTGATTCCCGCCGGCCGCGAACAACGCGGTGGCGATGATGTTTTTTTCGAAACTGATCAGAAGGTCGCGGAGCAGCGGACGATCGGTCTGCGGCTCATCCGGGCCCGCAGGCACGGATGGAAGGCTTGCATCAGACAGATCCCTCGACATGCGATCAGGATCGGCCAAAGCCGCTCGACTGACAATGGATTAGCGATTCATTGCGCGTGAATCTTCAAGACTCCGCTGTTCAAATCCTGCACCGTTCAACGCGGGCACACCCCTTGCTAACAATTCACTCTGGATGCCCGGAGTTCTAGCGGTTGAACGTGATCGAGGCGCGAACGCGCTTCGTGCGGTTGCGTTCAATATGACGGTGAAATCGGGATGCACGTCCGAGAGCCCGTCGATGGCGGCTCAAATGCACTTCAGTGAACGGCCTCGAACTCTTCGGAGCGAGAGATGAGCCATTTTCAGGATGGTCGCGCGGAATTCGTTCTCGCCGGATCGCCACTCCAACGCCTTGGAGCGTTTGAAGGGCCGGCGATGCCCCAGACGGATGTGGTTTCTTTGAACGCGCATGTCATGCGGTTCGGCATCTTTGAACTCGATGCCCAGACCCTCGAACTTCGGCGCCAAGGCCGACTCATTCATCTCCGTCACCAGCCCGCCCGTGTCCTGACCATGCTCCTCGAACGCGCCGGGCGCCTTGTCTCTCGCGAGGAGATCACGAACGAACTCTGGGCGAGCGACATCGACGTCGATGTGGAGCAGGGCCTCAATCACTGCGTGAAGGAAATTCGCGCCGCACTAGGAGACCGCCCCGAGGCGCCAAGGTACATCCAGACCCTGCCGCGACGCGGGTATCGGATGTTGATGGAAGTACAGACCACGCGGGAGACGCGCGGTCCGGTCGAGACCGAGGCAGCGTCCGCACCGCCGCCTCAGCCCCCGAGCGCGCCGGAGTCCACGCCGGGCGTGCACATCACGATTTCCGTCGCACGCTCCCGCGATCACACACTGCTGTGGAGTGGAACCTACGAGCGAGCCGTGGATGATCTCCGGAAGATCGAACGCGATCTTCAGGACGCCTTCGCGTCGGGCATTCGGAAGGCGCTCGAAGCGGAGACGCTTTCCCCGGTGGAGCGAGACGACGAAGATGGCGGACCGACACCGTCATCACGGCGTGGATTCGAGTAAGCGCTCTTCTACCAGCCCGACTTCACACCCTTGTTCTGTTCATCCAGCCATTTCTGGAGCGGAGCGAAGTAGTCGAGGATCGCGGTTGCGTCCATCTGCCGTGATCCGGTGAGCGCTTCCATGGCGTCGGGCCAGGGCTTCGAAACGCCCATGGTCAGCATGGTCGCGAGTTTCGCTCCCGCTTCCTTCGAGTCGTAGATCGAGCAGCGGTTGAGCGGCCCGGTCTGGCCCGCTGCCTGACAAAGAGCGCGGTGGAACTGGAACTGCTGGATGTGCGCGAGGAAATAGCGCGTGTACGGAACATTCGCGGCGACGTGATACTTGGCCGCGGCGTCGAAGTCGTCCTCGGTGCGGGTTCCAGGCGGAGCGATGCCCTGGTACTTCAAGCGAAGGTCCCACCAGGCCTGGTTGTATTGGGCGGGAGTGATCTCGCCCGAGAAGATCTTCCAACGGTACTGGTCGACGAGCAGGCCGAAAGGCAGAAACGCGATCTTGTCGAGCGCCATGCGCAGGAGCAGGCCGATGTCCTTGGACGCGGGCGGCTCCTGGTCGATCAGGCCGATCTTCTTGAGATAAGACGGGGTGATCGACAGCGCGATGGTGTCTCCGATCGCTTCGTGGAAACCGTCATTCGCGCTGTCGCGGAAGAGGAACGGCTTCTGGTTATAGGCGCGCTGATAGAAGTTGTGGCCCAGCTCGTGGTGGATGACCGAGAAGTCTTCGGCGTTTATCTCGATGCACATCTTGATGCGAAGGTCGTTGACGTTGTCGACGTCCCACGCACTCGCGTGGCAAACCACCTCGCGGTCTTTGGGTTTCACAAAGAGCGACCGCTCCCAGAAGGTCTTCGGCAGCGGCTCGAAGCCGAGCGAGGTGAAGAAACGCTCGCCGTAGCGGACCATCTCCCGTTCGTCGATCTTCTTTTCTTTGAGGCGCGCGGTGAGATCGAAGCTGGGGTCTGCGTCCTTGGGTGCCACCAGCGGCTCGATATTCCCCCACTGCTGAGCCCACATATTGCCAAGCAGGTGGGCGGGGATGGGGCCATTCTCTGGCACCACGTTCGGTCCGTAGGTCTCGCGGAGGCGCTTCCTCACGTAGGCGTGCAGCGAGACGTAAAGAGGCCTCACCTGCTCCCACAGGCGGTCGACTTCTTTGGCGAAGCCATCGGGCGCCATGTCGTATTTCGAACGCCACAAGGCCCCGGTGTCTTTAAAGCCGAGCTGGCGCGCGCCCTGGTTCTGCAGTTCGACAAAGCGGATGAAGTCCTTCTTCATCGGTCTCGCGATTGCGTGCCAGCCCGCCCAGGCCTCTTCCATTTCCTTGGGGTCGCGCGACTTCACCAGGATGTTCGACA
>JAYUUU010000083.1:0-8220 GCA_043754395.1 Vicinamibacteria bacterium | reverse complement strand
ATGCCCAGCAGCGCGATCATGCCCACCCACACCGCTATGGAGGTGTTGAACCCCAGCACGTACATGAGCCAGATGGAGCCGATGGCGGCGAAAGGCACTGAGAGCATCACGATCAGCGCCTGCATCAACCCCTGGAAGTTCAGATAGAGGATCAGGAAAATGAGGAGCAGGGTCAGCGGGACGACGATCTTCATGCGGGCCTGGATGCGCTCCAGGAACTCGTACTGTCCCGTCCACTTCAGGTAGGTGCCGGGTTTGAGCTTCAGCTCCTGCTCGACTTTGGCCTTCGCGTTCTTGACGTACCCGCCGATGTCCCGGCCCGTGACGTCCACATACACCCAGCCGGTGAGAAGCCCCCCTTCGCTCTTGATCATCGGCGGCCCCATGGTGGCCTTGAACTGTCCGAGCTGCCCCAAGGGGATCTGCGCCACGGGGCTTGACCCCATACCTGCGGCTCCGCCAGGATCGGACTGCGGCATGCCCGCTCCTCCGGGAGCGGTGGGCGACCCGCCCTGCGGGGCGACCGATACGAGCACGCCGCGCAGCTTCTCGACGCTGCTCCGAAGCTCGCGCGGGTAGCGGACGTTGATGGTGTAACGCTCGCGCCCTTCCACGGTGGTGGCGATGTCCATGCCGCCGACCGCCGTTTCCACGACCTGCATGACATCCATGAGCTTCAGGCCGTATCTCCCGATGGCGGCGCGATCAGGTATGAAATCGAGGAAGAAGCCCCCGAGCTCACGCTCGGCATAGACCGATTGCGTGCCCGGGACATCCTTGAGGATCCGCTCGAGATCTTCGGCGACCGCGGCGATCTCCTTCAGGTCCTTCCCGAAGACCTTGACGCCAATCGGCGTTCGGATGCCCGTGGTGAGCATGTCCACGCGCGCCTTGATGGGCATCGTCCAGGCGTTCTGGATGCCGGGCAGTTCAAGTGCTTTGGACATTTCCTCGGCCAGCCGTTCTCTGGTCATTCCGGGCCTCCAGTCTTCCGGGGGCTTGAGCATGATGACGGTCTCGATCATCGAGAGGGGCCCGGGGTCGGTGGGCGTCTCGGCCCGGCCGGCCTTGCCGAAGACCCGCTCCACCTCAGGGAAGGCCTTGAGGATCTTGTCCTGGGCCTGGACGAGCCGCTTTGCCTCTTCGATGGAGATGCCGGGGACGGTGATGGGCATGAAGAGGATCGAGCCCTCGTCGAGGGGAGGCATGAACTCCGACCCGAGCCGGCTCCATGGATAGATGGTGACCAGGAGAAGGGCGAGCACCACCAGAGCGACGATGTACCTGCCCCGCACCAGGACCCGCAAGGCCGGCCGGTAGGCGGAGATGAGGAGCCGGTTGATGGGGTTCTTCATCTCGGGGCGGATGCGCCCGCGAACGAACGTGACCATCAGCGCCGGCACGAGGGTTATGGACAGCAGGCACGCGAACGCCATCGAAAAAGACTTCGTGTAGGCGAGTGGCTTGAAGAGCCGGCCTTCCTGAGCCTCCAGAGTGAAGACCGGAAGGAACGCCAGGGTGATGATGAGGAGAGACCCGAAGATGGAAGGGCCGAGTTCACGCGCCGCCTCAATGACGACCTCGGTGCGGTCTTTTCGCTCGCCGTCTCGCTCGAGCTTCTTGTGGGCGTTCTCCACCAGCACGACCGCGGAATCCACCATGTCCCCGATGGCGATGATGATTCCCGCCAGAGACATGATGTTGGCGCTCATGCCCATCAGGTACATGGGGATGAAGGCGAGGGCCACGGCGACGGGGAGGGTGATCGCGGCCACGAGGGCCGAGCGGATGTGGAAGAGAAAGAGGACGATCATCAGCACCACGGTCACCATGACCATGGCGAGGTTGGTCGTGAGTGTTCTTACCGAGCCCCGGATGAGGGGGGCGCGGTCGTAGGTCGGGACGAGTTCCACTCCAGGAGGAAAACCGGGACGCATCTCCTCGATGCGGGCCTTCACGCGATCGATCACGTCGAGCGCGTTCTCCCCATAGCGCATCACCACGATCCCTCCGACGACCTCTCCCTCGCCATCGAGATCCGCCAGGCCGCGCCTGATATTCCCGCCTACCTGAATCTTGGCGATGTCCTTGAGGCGCACGGGTGTGCCGCGTGCGTCGGTGGTTACCGCGATCTCCTCCAGGTCCTCTTTGCGGGTGACGTATCCGAGGCCGCGGATGGCGTACTCGTGCCCCGCCACCTCCAGCACGCGCCCGCCCACATCGCCGTTCGACATGCGAATCGCCGAGACAACATCC
This sequence comes from Vicinamibacteria bacterium, assembly GCA_043754395.1. Classification (GTDB taxonomy): domain Bacteria; phylum Acidobacteriota; class Vicinamibacteria; order Fen-336; family JAGNNV01; genus JAGNNV01. The sequence goes on along the minus strand of JAYUUU010000083.1, from coordinate 5,964 downwards.
GCGAGGGAGAGGCGATAGGCCTGGAGCCGGATCGGGTCGATTTCAACCTGGTACTGTTTCTCGTATCCCCCCAGGCTCGCCACCTCCGCCACACCCGGGACGGAGGAGAGGGAGTAGCGCAAGAACCAGTCCTGGAAGCTCCGCATCTCCTGCAAGGTCGCGCACGGCGGCTGGTTCCCTGCGTTGCACCGGCTGACCAGCGCGTACTCGAAGACCCAGCCAACCCCTGTCGCATCCGGCCCCATCTGCGGCGTGACCCCCGGCGGCAGGCGTCCTTGGACCTTGGACAGGTATTCGATGACGCGCGAGCGCGCCCAATAGATATCGGTCCCGTCCTCGAAGATGACGTAGACGAAGGACATGCCGAACATGGTGAAGCTGCGAACGACCTTCACCTTGGGGGCGGCCAGGAAAGTGGTGACGAGGGGATAGGTGACCTGATCCTCCACCAGCGTCGGGCCCCGGCCCATCCACTCGGTGAAAACGATCACCTGCGTGTCGGAGAGGTCCGGCAGGGCGTCCAGAGGGATGTTGATGATCGAGTAGATCCCACCCAGAAGAAGCAGGCCCGTCGCGAGGAAGACGATGAATCTCTTCCTCGCCGACGTGTCGATGATGCGTTCGAGAATGCCCATCGTGCGGCTCAATGACCCGAGTGGGTGGGAGCCTTGCCGGAGGCGGCGGCGGCTCGGAGGCGGCTCTCCGAATCGAGAAGGAACTGACCCGCCTCGGCAATGAACTCGCCCGCCTTCAGGCCGGAGAGCACCTGCACCGACCCCCCGATCGAGATGCCGGTCGTCACCTCTCGGGGCTCGAAGTGGCCGCCCTTATGGGCAACAAAGACAATCTTTCGCTCCCCTGTGTCGATAATGGCGTCTTCGGGGATCGCGATTCCATCGCCGACATCGACATCAATCATCACCGTGGCGTACATGCCTGGCTTGAGAAGCCCCGCGGCGTTGTCGAACTCGATGCGGGCCTTCGCAGTGCGGGTGGCATCGCTGAGCGTCGGGCTCACGAAAGCGACCCTCCCTTCGAGCTTGCGTCCGGGAAGCGCATCCACGGAGAGCCGCGCGTTCTGACCGAGCTTGACCTGGGCCATGTCGCGCTCGTACACATCGGCGAGAACCCAGACGCGCTCCAGGTCGGCGATGACGTAAAGGGGTGTCATGGGGTCGACCGCGATGCCTGCAATAGCCCGCTTCTCCACGACCGTTCCGCGCCGCGGGGAGGTGATGGGGATGTTCCGAACCGCGACGCCCGTCCTGTCGATCTCCGCCAGAACCGAGGCCGGTACATCGAACAGCTCGAGGCGCTGCCGGGAAGCGGCCACCAAACTCCTCGATGCGTTTCGCGCCGGTTCCGCCACCTTCGCTTCCGGGATCCGCCCGAACGCGGCCTTCGTCGAGAGGTACTCCTGCTGGGCCGCCAACAAGTCCTGGCTGTAGATCGTGAAGAGCGGCTGCCCCTTTTGAACCTCCTGGCCAACGTAGTTCACGAAGATGCGTTCGATGAAGCCTTCAAACTTCACGTGAACCTGCGCGGTGCGCGTCTCGTCGGCGATCACCAGGCCCACGGTGCGGATGGTCTTCTTGAGCCCTGTATTGGATACCGCTACGGTCCGGATCCCGAGGAGCTGAATGCGGCTGTCATCCACTTGAACCGGGGCGTAGCCCGGAATGCCACCGGCTGTGACCTGACTCGGAGCGCTACCCTTGCCACTTGCGGGAGCGCTTTCAGGCGCGCCACCGTGCGCGCTGTGGTCCGGCGTGCCGCTCTTCCCTGCCGCCGGCTGGGTTCCCGTCTCACCCTTCTCGCTCTTCTCGCCGCATGCGGCAACTCCTAACAGCAGGGCAAGGCTTGCGCCCGCCATAAAGCCTCTCAATGGGAAGCCTCCCCTTTGTCGCCAACCGCGCGAGCGAGATCCACCAGCGCCAGCTCGCGCTCCACGCGCAAGGTTGTCCGCGACAGTCGTCGCGCCGAGACAACGCGCAGGGCATCGAGGATCTCGAGCACGTTGGTCTTGCCCGCGGGAAAAGCCGCCAGGGACGCATCGAACGTCTGCTGCGCGCGATCGAGCAGCTCGGTCTCGAGAATCTCCGAGCGACGTTTCACGCGCGTAAGACGTGCGAGCGCCTGCTCCACCTCGGCCCGGACCATGGCTTCCATGGCGGCCCGGTCCCGATCGGCGGCGCTCGCGCGAACGTCCGCCACCGCCACATCGACACGCTGCTTACGACCGATCCACACCGGAACGCTGACGTTCACCATCGCGCCGATCATGTCTTCTCCGTCTTTGCGGACGTCGTAAAAGGCCCCAACCATGAAATCCGGGTAGTACTCGCGCCGGGCGACCTCTGCCATCGCCCGCCTGCTCGCCGCCATGGCGACCATCTCCTGGACCTCGGGCCGTTGCGCAAGCGCCTGCGACACCAACGCCTCGCTATCGAGGGGGGCATCGGGAGACCAGGCCTCCAGGGGTTCGCCCACGGGCGCTGCGGCGGGGAGGTCGCGCAAGGCATTCAGCATGGCGGCCATCTCCCGCCGCTCTGCCTCCAGCATGGCCAGGTCGTCGTCGAGCATGCTGGCCTCGGTCTGCATCTTCAGGACATCGTGGTGCATCGCCATGCCCGAAGCGAGCCGGCCGGTGACGACATCCACGAGAGTGTCTGCGATCGCCCGTTGCTCTCGGTTGACCCGGCGCGCCTCCATGCTGAGATAGAGGCCGTAGTAGATGCGCTTCGCCTGCGTCACCGCGTCGAGAAGGACGACCCTTTCCTTCGCCCTGGCTACTTGGGATTCCCGCTCGGCCACGCGCGTCATCCGCTCCCTTTTTCCGGGCCAGGGCAGCATCTGGCTCGCCTGCAGGCGAAGCATCGGCATGCCGCCCCTGATCGTCCTGGGCACGTCCTCGGTCATCAACGTGATCTGGGGATCGTCCAGGGCGCCGGCCCTTCGGATGGCCAGGCGCATAGCGTCCGCCCGAAGCGCCTCCGCCGCGACGCCCGGACTCCGTGTGGCGACTTGAAGGATGAGGGCATCCAAAGAGAGCGGCGCGGGCTCTTGAGCCGATACAGGGCCCGAAGCGAGCACCCAGAAGAGTCCCGCAAACAGCGCGCACTTACGCACGGGCGGCCGATTCAGGAGCCTGCTGCGCGTTCATCTTCACGCGTTTCAACAAGAGCGCGTTTCCGACCACGATCGGAATCGAGCCCGACATCGAAGGGTTCTGACGCATCTTGCGCCTCGTCGCTCGGCTGAGCATGATCGCGCCGACGAATTGCTACCCGTCTATCCGCTCGCATAGTCCATCACGCCGACTAACAGCCCTCGTGCATCTTTGTCATCTCGGCGAGGCGCGTATGGAGGCGGTTCGCTAGGGCGGAGACTTTTTTTGCGTCGGGCGTGGCGGAGAGGAGCTCCTGCTCCAGGTCCGTGAGCTGGGTGTTCGTTTCGGCCTGACGAGTTTCCATTTTTTCCATCATGCCGGTCATCTTGGCGTGCTTGTCGGCGCTCATCCCCTTCATGTGTTCCTGGTGGTGCTGCTTCATCTGATCGAAGCTGCGTCGCATCTCGCTGACCGCCGCGCGGGCGAAGTCGAGGTTGAGGGGACCCGCTGCGGTCGTCTGCTCGTGCAAGGCCTTGGCGAAAGCGGCCAGATTCTGGTGATAAGCCATGGCCAGAACGTGGTGGGGTTCGCTCGCCATCTTCATAGGGTCGTGCGACATGGCCATCTTGTCGTGCATCTTTGGCTTGGTCGCGGGCGCCTGTTCAGTGCTGGCCGCCACGGTGGTCAGGGCTCCGAGGGCGAGAATCATTGAGAGGCTGGCAACGGTTCGGTTCTTCATTGGTTTGTTTCCTTAAATGGGTCAGTCAGGCCATGGTTCCGGCTTGGCGGATGGAGTCCGCAGAAGTCAGAAGCGTAGGCGAAAGAGAATGAGGCGTCGGTACGGTAGAACACCCAAAAAACTAACGCCGCTCTAATCTCCCAGATCGACCCCTTCTCCCAGATGCCTCGGTGCGAGTCCACATGGCGCTCTTCTTGCAGCGGATAGGGTCGCCGGATTGCCCGGTCTTATGGAGATCTATCTATGAAATGCAAAGCTTGCGACGAAACAACGTGTGGCTGCGACAAGGGCGGGAAGTGCAATTGCGGTAAGGACTGCGCCTGCGCAAAGAATCCCAAAGCGGCCAAGTAGACAGGCCGTGGCCGGGAAGCGCCTGATCGCTTCCCGGCTCTCATTTGAATATTGGAGGAACCGCTCTGTAAGAATCGGGGTTGGCGTGCGTCTTTGGTAGTGAAAGCGAGCCAATCAATGAATCATCAAGACGCGCACCGCCATACTGAAACCCATTTGAACCACGAGCCCTCCACGGTCACCGATCCCGTTTGCGGGATGAAGATCGACCCGGCCAAGGCCGCGGGAACCGCGCGCCACCGGGGTCGCACGTTCCATTTCTGCTCGAAGAGCTGCCAGGCGAAATTCGAGGCCGACCCGGAGCGCTACCTCCCGAAGGCCAAATCGCTGACCATGGCCACAAGCTCCGAGCAGGAGCGCAGCCTCGACCCGGTGTGCGGCATGATGGTCGACCCGAAGACGGCGGCCTGGTCCACCGAATACGAGGGGCGGACGATCTACTTCTGCTGCCAGGGCTGTTTGAAGAAGTTCGTGGCCGACCCGAAGCCGTACCTCTCCCCCGCGGATCAGGCGCCACCGTCGGTTTCGGCGCCCACCGCTCCCGCGCCCAAGGGGAGCGTCTACGTCTGTCCGATGGATCCCGAGGTGCGATCCGATCATCCCGCCGCCTGCCCCAAGTGCGGCATGGCCCTCGAGCCGGAAACGATCGCGCCACCGGCAACGAAAACGGAATATGTGTGCCCGATGCATCCCGAGGTGGTTCAGGACCACCCGGGCAGCTGCCCGAAGTGCGGCATGGCGCTCGAGCCGCGGACCGTTACTTTGGACGAGCCGGAGAACCCTGAACTGGTGGACATGACCCGCCGGTTCCGGGTGAGCACCGCGCTCACCGTGCCGCTGTTCCTCATGGCCATGGGCGACATGGTCCCGGGCAATCCCCTCGCGGGCCTCATGGAGCCCGCTACACAGGGGTGGCTCGAACTGATCCTCGCGACGCCGGTCGTCTTGTGGGGGGGCTGGCCTTTCTTCGAACGCATGTGGGCTTCGTTCGTCAACCGAAGCCTCAATATGTTCACGCTCATCGGCATCGGTACGGGCGCCGCGTATTCGTTCAGCGTGGTCGCGACGCTTTTCCCTTCCTGGTTTCCTGATTCATTCCGCGGCCACCACGGCATGGTGGATCGGTACTTCGAGGCCGCAGCCGTGATCACTGTTCTCGTGCTCCTCGGTCAGGTCCTCGAACTCCGCGCGCGCAGCCGCACCGGAAGTGCTATTCGAGCCCTCCTGGGCCTCGCGCCCAAGACTGCGCGACGCATCGCCGCCGATGGAAGTGAAGCGGATGTCCCCCTCGAACAGGTGATGGTGGGAGATCGTCTGCGCGTGCGGCCAGGCGAGAAGGTTCCAGTCGACGGCAAGGTGCTCGAAGGGTCGAGTTCGGTCGACGAGTCGATGATCAGCGGCGAGCCCATCCCCGTCGAGAAGAAGACGGGCGCTGCGGTCACCGGCGCCACCATCAACGGCACTGGTGGCTTGGTGATTCAGGCCGAACGTGTGGGCAACGACACGCTCCTCGCTCAGATCGTGAAGATGGTGAGCGAAGCGCAGCGGAGCCGCGCGCCCATTCAGCGTCTCGCCGACAAAGTGGCGGGCTGGTTCGTGCCCGCGGTGATCGCGATCTCGGTTCTCACCTTCCTGACCTGGGCCCTCTTCGGCCCAGAGCCTCGGCTCGCTCACGCCCTCGTAAACGCGGTGGCCGTGCTCATCATCGCGTGCCCCTGCGCGCTTGGGCTCGCGACACCGATGTCGATCATGGTGGGTGTGGGCC
>JAYUUU010000082.1:0-6389 GCA_043754395.1 Vicinamibacteria bacterium | reverse complement strand
CTCACGGCCTTCGAGTACCTGCCCTTTCCACCCTGGCGCTCGCGAGACATTCTCCCTACAAGCGCCCATCGATGGCTCGCGGCGGCCCCCGGTCCCGCGCGCGTGCTCGACTGCGTAAGGCCCGTTCGGTTCACCGACACGCTGGCGGTCCCACTCTTCGCTCATCCGGTCGAGTGGCTCGGGTCTAGGGACGTGGATGACTGCGGCGAGCCGCATCTTGGAGAAAAGCTTCGGGCGCGTGGCGACACGCACGTGATCGCGAGGACGGAGACGGTGATCGCCACTGACTCCGGTCTCACTCTGGAGAGGGAGTTCGATGATTCGCGCATCTTTCGCGTCAGCCCAAGCCCTGCCGTCGCGCATCTCGCCTCCTGGTCCGGATTCCAGCAACGCGAGCACGGCCCCTTGCGCACATGGCGCTGGATGTCGGACACCGGAACGCTGCGTTTCACATTCGCCCGCAGCGCAACGCGGATAATTCTCGAGGTCGAGCTCCGATCGTTCCCGGCCTCGCGGCGAGTCGAATGGTTTGTCGATGGTAAGAGGCTGGGAGAGATCGAAGTCACGCCTGAATGGCGACGTCACGAACTGGTTCTCGGGCCCCATCAGGCCGGCGAACTGGGCCTCACCCTGACCTGCCGCGAACCCGCGGTGGTGGCAAACGATGTCCTGGGTAACGGCGATCCGCGAGCGCTCGGAATCGCCGTCGGCGCCTTACGTATCAGAACCGACAAGTAAGAGACGCTTCACGATCCGGACGCCTGTGTGGTCAACTGCTGCGCTGAACGTGACGCCTTTACCTCTTGGAACCGAATGGATCGTCGACGCCTTCGGGTGTGATCCGGCGCTGCTGCGCTCATCAACCGCCCTGGTTCGTCTGTTCGCGCGCGTGGTCGCGGAGATGGACCTGCACCCTACGAGCGAAGCGGTGTGGCATGTGTTCCCCGGACCCGGCGGAATCACCGGCGTCCTCCTTTTGAGTGAATCGCACCTCACGTGTCACACCTTTCCCGAACGGGGCTTCGCGGCCTTCAATCTCTATTCCTGTCGACCCGCGCAAGAGTGGCCCTGGGTGGAGCGGCTCAAGGAAGGAATAGGCGCCACAGACGTCTCGGTGCGTTCGTTCTCAAGGGGAGATCCCGCCTTTTAGTAGCCGGATCGCGGAGCCGCGTCGCGCTTCGCTCTTCGTCCAGTGTGAGACGGTGGCGAAACGACTGCACGTAGAGTACAGTCAGCGTCGGTGCGGTCCCGCACAGACCGGCATCATCCGGCAGCCTAAGGTTTAATTGGACGACCTTCCGTTGTCTTGCCGGGCTTCACTCAGCCCAAGATTAGGAAAACCCTTATGACAACGCACCTTCGTCGGGCGATACCGCTCCTCTCGGCCGCTCTGGCCCTTCTGGACGCCCAAACCGCGAGCGCTCAGGTAGCGCCCCCCCTGGGGGTGTTACAGCAGTTCGCGGCCCTCGGCGGCTCCGGCGTGACCGGCCTTGGCGGCCTGGTCACGGGGGACGTCGGCTCCTTCCCCACCTGTCCCATCACCGGCTTCCCGCCTTCAATCGTGGTGCCCCCATTCATACTGCACGGTCCGGTGGTTTGTGACGGCACGGTCGCGACCGCTCGCGCCAATGCCACCACGGCTTTCCTCGGCCTGAACCAGGGGGTCGGCACGGTTATCGCGGACCAGCTGGCCGGCCAGTCCCTTGGCCCCGGCGTCTACACCTTCGCTCTCGGAACCGCCGATATCGCGGGTGCTGGAGGAACGCTCACGCTCACGGGCGGTGCGGGAAGCGTCTACGTCTTCCGCACCGCAAGCACACTGACGGCGAACGTCGGTTCGATCATCAACTTCGGAGCGGTGAGTCCCTGCAACGTGTTCTGGCAGGTGGGAAGCTCCGCGACCCTCAACGCCAATTTCGTCGGGCAGGTATTCGCGAGTGCCAACATCACCCTGGGCGTGGGCACCAACCTGAACGGCCGGGCGATCGCCGGAACGGCGGGCGTGACCATGGCGGGCGCCAATAACATCGGAGGGTGCTCGGTCCCCGGGGTCGTGCCGCCGCCTGTCCCGCCGCCGCCTGGTCCGCCTGGTCCTCCCGGTCCGCCGCCCGTCCCCGCCCTCCCCGACATCGCGGCCGCGGGCCTTGTCGCTCTGCTCCTGATCTCTGGAACATTCCTCCTCGGTCGGCGCTAAGTCCTCGCAAAGGCTGATCGTCCTTTGCGAGACGTTCTTCCAAACCCGGCGGCCTTCCCCCTCGGCGTGGTGGGATGGAGCCTTGGACTCTTCGCTGTGCTGCGGAGCCCGTGGGCGGACGCTTTCGTCCTTCCGCTCACGCGCTTCCAGCAGAACGCGGCGGTGTTCTACCTCGGCCAGCCCGTAGCGCCGATCAACGTGACCGCGGCATGCAGCGGGACCGACGTGCTCGCTCTGTGCCTTGCCGCGATCCTGGCCTGGCCCGCGCCTTGGCGTGCGCGCCTGGCCGGGTCGCTTGGAGGCATCGCGTTGATCCTCGTCCTCAACACCCTTCGCATCGGCACGCTCGGCCGGTTCGCGGCCGACCCGGCCCTCTTCGAGGCCCTGCATCTCCAGGTCTGGCCAATGATCCTGGTTCTGGCCACCGCCGCGTTCGTAGTCGGGTGGATGCGAGTCACAAAGCCTCGGGCGGCCATAAGCCTCTCCTCAAACCCCGTTCGCCGATTCGGAATGCTCGCGCTGCTTTCACTGACCGTCTTCGCGTTTTGCGGACCGTGGATCGCGCGCAGCGAAACGCTCCTCGCCGCCAGTGCGTGGACCGCCGGCGAGGCGGCCCGGCTCCTTTCGGTTCTGGGTGTGGGGGCGAACGCTTCAGGAAACATTCTCACCACGACCCGAGGTTCTTTCATGGTGACGCCCGAGTGCCTGGCGACGGCACTCATCCCGCTTTATCTCGCGGGCCTGCTCGCCGCACCGCTCCGTCCATCGTTTCGTCTCCTCGGACTTTTCGCGGCGGCTCCGTTCTTCGCGATGCTCGCCATCGCGCGCTTGTTGCTGCTCGCCCTCCCTCCGTTTCTCGCCGCCTCGCCCCTCTTTCTCGTCCATGGGTTCCATCAGTTCGTATTCGGCCTGATGGTCGTCGTGGCCTTCGCCTGCCATCACGAAGCGACCGGACGCGATTGGATCCTGCGAACGACCGAGCGAAGTGTCCTCTCCATCGGCCTGGGCACGACAGTGGCGCTGATCGCGGGAGACCTCCTCACTTCGGTTGTGACCTTCGCGGCCCGGGCGTTCACACCGGAAGCACCCGCGCTCCTCGGGCTCAACGGAGCTGAAGACGCTCAGGGCGCTCTCGCGACGATGGTGACGTTCCAGATCGGACTGCTGCTCGCGATCGGCGTCGCGCGAGGCGCGCGCCTCGGCCGCATCCTCGCTTCGTTATCCGCACTCTTCGCCATCGAGATCGCGGCGTTCGTGTTGCTTGGTGAGGCGGCGTCGCGTCTCGGAGGGATCCCGCATGCCCTCCTGCTCCGAGCGTGGGCAGTGGCGGTACCGGTTCTCCTCGCCCTCACGATGCTGCGTCCCAAAGCAAGGGATGAAGCGTCTCAATCCTTCGTCGCCGCCCATGATCCCGCTTAGTCTCAGCGCCGCGTACCGCAGGTTCTGGCACGATGTCGGGGCGACATTCCCAGACCTCGGCGGCGCGGCATCAACCGCCTATTACTTCGAGAACGAAAAGCGTCTCCTTACCGAACACATCCCCGATCTTCAAGCGTGTTCGATGCTCAAGACCGACCTCTGGGACGAGGTCAAGAACACGCGCATTCTGCAATGGGTGGAAGGCCAGGGCGCCACCGTCTTCGGCGTCGACATTTCGGGTCCCACGGCCCGGCAGGCGGTGACGGCGTTCAAGGACCGAAGCCTCAACGCGGCGGTGTCGGATGTGCGGATCCTGCCCTTCGCCGATCGGAGCTTCGACGCCATCTACTCGATGGGCACCATCGAACATTTCAAGGACCCTGAAACGGCGCTCAAAGAAATGTACCGGGTCCTGCGTCCGGGGGGGCGTGCCGTGGTTGGAGTGCCGAACCGCTTCGACCCCTTCTTGCGGCCGCTTCTCGCCGCATGCCTCCAACTGATTGGGCTCTACGACTACGGCTACGAGAAATCGTTTTCGCGGCCGGTCTTTCGAAGGATGATGGAGGCGGCCGGCTTCGATGTCGTGGCGGAAACCTCCATCCTGTTCGTTCCCGGCTGGCTGCGCATGGCGGACCTTGCGCTGCACAGCTACTGCCGCCCCCTGGCGCGTGTGACCGCTTTGGCCATCCGGCCTTTTGTCTGGCTGGACAAGCACGTCCCCGCGGTCCGCCGGCATGGTTATCTGCTGGCAACCGTGGGAGTTCGCCGTTTCGACGCGACGAGCTCCTAGTTCCTTCAGTTCTCCATCGCACAGACGGGACCGCTAGGCCCCCTCTAGCCTGAGAAGGCTCGCTCGCGGGCGTTTGGAGTTCCTTTATGAAGATACTGATGGTTCTAACGTCGCACGGTCGGCTTGGCTCAACCGGAAAGCCGACCGGCTGTTGGCTCGAGGAGTTCGCAGCGCCTTACTACGCCTTCAAGGATGCGGGCGCCGAAGTCACACTGGCCTCACCCCGAGGCGGCCAGCCGCCCATGGACCCAGCGAGCGACGGCCCGGGTCAACAGAGCGAGGTCGTCCAAAGGCTCAAGGCGGACCCGGACGCGCAGGCCATGCTCGCGAGCACGATGCAACTGCTGGACCTCTCGGTCGATGACTACAACGGTGTGTTCTACCCGGGCGGCCACGGACTCTTGTGGGACCTGGTCGACTTCACCGCCTCCATCAAGCTGATTCAGAAAATGCTGGAGGTCGGAAAGCCGGTGGCCGCCATCTGCCACGCGCCCGCGGTCCTTCGTCACGTCAGAACCGCCGAAGGGAAATCGGTGATCGAAGGCCGAAAGGTGACCGGATTCAGCAACACCGAGGAAGAGGCCGCGGGTCTTTCGGACGTTGTTCCCTTTCTCGTTGAGGACATGCTCACCCACGCCGGGGGTCTCTACACGAAGGCCGCGGACGGGGAGTCCCATGTGGTGTCTGACGGATCTTTGATCACCGGCCAGAACCCCGCCTCCTCCGAGGCGGCAGCGAAGATGCTGCTCGAGAAGCTCAGTTTCTTCTCGGCTGGGACCTTCGTGCGAAGCGTCCCCTGGCATACGGTCTGAGCAGGAGCCGATGCCCAATAAGACCAAAACGCGAGGAGACCGCGCGATCCTCGCCGGCCTCGCTGTGCTTGGCATCCTGCTCCTCGGGACCCTCATCTACCCGTTCGCGAGTGCCTTGCTCTTCGCGGCCGTGCTCGCCGGAGGTCTGTTTCCCGCCTTCGAGCGGCTGGGGCGGCTTCTCGGCAACCGCCCCATGGTGGCAGCCGGCCTTCTGACCGTGGTGGTGGGAGCGCTGCTCGCCGCCCCCGCCCTTTGGCTCGCTCTCACGGTTGGAGAAGAAGTTCTCACCGGTGTGGGTGCTGTGGAGCGCACGCTGCGCCGCGGCGGCGGCGTCCCCGAACTCATCAAGATGCTGCCGACCGCTGCTCAGTCGAAGGTGAGGAAGGCGGTTCAAAGCGTCCCCGGTGGAACGGACAAGATCGAGGACCTGGCCGAAAGCCGGTCGGATGGCGCGGCCGCGGCCGTGACCGCGGGCCTCGTGGTGACCACGAACATCATCATCGAGTTCTCCCTGATGCTGGTGGCTTTCTTCTTCCTCCTCGTCGACGGAAAAGGAATGGTGAAGTGGATAGCGACCACCGCCCCCCTCCCTGACGAGCAGGTCTACGAAATCTTGGAGGGCTTCCGCACCGTTTCCGTCGCGGTGATGCTCTCGTCCCTGGGGACGGCCGGTGTGCAGTCCCTTTGCGCGCTCGCGGGCTACGTCGTCGCGGGCGTTCCTCAGCCCATGTTCTTCACGTTCGTCACTTTCGTCGTCGCTTTCATTCCCGCGGTGGGTGCGGCGAGCGTGGTGCTGGCCCTCGCGGGCCTGATGTTCTTCACCGGCCACAACGAGGCGGCCCTGGGCCTCGCCCTTTGGGGAATCCTGGTGGTGAGCACCGTGGATAACCTGGTCAAACCCTGGCTTCTCGGGGACCGCATGCAGATCAACAGCGGTCTCATATTTTTTGCACTGGTTGGCGGCATCGCCGCCTTCGGCCCGATCGGCCTCATCGCCGGCCCGCTGATCCTTTCGTTCTTCCTCGCGGTGGTGCGTCTCGCCGGGAAAAATCCTGCGCCCGAGCAAGCGGAGGCTTAGCAGCCCGTGGTGAAAGTCTGCCGGCATTCGAGCGCGCAAGCCTGGCCTCGGGCCACGAACGCTGCATCCCGCCTGGACTTCTTCGCTCAGGAGCCC
>JAYUUU010000081.1:0-12665 GCA_043754395.1 Vicinamibacteria bacterium | reverse complement strand
GTGTCGAAGCAGCTCGTCCCGATCTACGACAAGCCGATGATCTATTACCCGCTGACCACACTCATGCTGGCGGGCATCAAGGACATCCTCGTCATCACGACGCCCGAGGACCAGGAGAGCTTCAAGCGCCTCCTCAAGGATGGCTCGCAGTTCGGCATCCGTCTCGAGTACGCGGTTCAGCCAAGCCCCGACGGCCTGGCCCAGGCTTTCATCATCGGGCGCGACTTCGTGGGCAAGGACGCGGTCGCCCTGGCGCTTGGCGACAACATCTTTTATGGCGACGGCCTGCCCCGCGACCTTCAGGCCGCGGCGAAGCGTGAGAAGGGCGCCACGGTTTTCGCGTACCGCGTGAAGGACCCGGAGCGCTACGGCGTGGTGGCGTTCGACGCCGCCTCTCGCGCCACGAGTCTCGAGGAAAAGCCGAAGCAGCCGAAATCGAACTACGCGGTGACGGGCCTTTATTTCTACGACAACCGGGTTCTGGACATCGCGGCAAATCTCAAACCTTCGTCGCGCGGCGAGCTTGAGATCACGGACGTCAATCGCAAGTATCTCGACCTCGACGACCTGAACGTGATCATCCTCGGCCGAGGCATGGCCTGGCTCGACACGGGCACCCACGAATCGCTTCTGCAGGCTTCGACCTTCATCCAGGCCATCGAAGAGCGGCAAGGCTTGAAGGTCGCGTGCCCCGAGGAAGTGGGCTTCAAGATGGGCTTCATGAGCCTCGATGAAGTCGAACGGGCGGGGAAGCTGATGGCGAAGAACGAATACGGTCAGTACCTTCTCCGGATGGTCGCCGAGGAAAAAGGCGCTTGAAGGTCACCGAAACGGATCTGCCCGGCGTCCTTATCATCGAGCCGAAGGTGTTTCAGGATGCGCGGGGCTTTTTTCTCGAAACCTTCAGCGAGAGCCGGTACGAACGAGAAAGCATCAAGGGCCCCTTCGTTCAGGACAACCATTCCCGCTCGCTCAAGGGGACCGTGCGCGGGCTGCACCTGCAGGTCACGAAACCACAAGGCAAGCTGATGCGCGCGGTTTCAGGATCGATGCTCGATGTGGCCGTCGATGTTCGGGTGGGATCTCCGACCTTCGGGAAGTGGACCGCAGCGCTTCTCTCCGGCGACAACTTCAAGCAGCTCTACGTCCCGCCCGGGTTCGCCCACGGTTTCGCGGTGCTTTCGGATGTGGTCGACGTCGAATACAAGTGCACGGACTATTACGATCCGAAAGACGAGATCACGGTGTTGTGGAACGATCCCGCGATCGGGGTCTCATGGCCGGTCAAGGAACCCACACTCTCACCCCGCGACCGAAGCGCTGCCCCGCTATCTGAATTGATGGACCGTCTCCCGCGCCACGTCGCCTGATGAAGATTCTCCTCACGGGCGCGGCCGGCCAGCTTGGGCGCCAGATCCAGGCCCAAAATCAAGGGCACACCATAGTCGCCCTGACTCACAAGGACCTCGACATTGCCAACCTCGCGGGGGTTCGGCAGGCGGTTTCCTCACACCGGCCGGACCTGGTTCTGAACGCGGCCGCGTTCAACGATGTGGATCGCGCCGAGGCGGATCCCGACTCTGCTTTTATCGGAAACGCTCTCGGACCGAGGAATCTCTCGCTCGCAGCCGCTGAATCAGGATCCGCGATCCTGCACGTTTCGACCGACTATGTTTTCGACGGGCAGAAGACCTCGCCGTACCACGAGTACGACGAGCCGTCGCCCCTGTCGAACTACGGCCGAAGTAAATTCGCCGGAGAGGTCGCGGTCCGCGAAGTGAACCCGCGGCATTACGTGGTGCGCACCTCGTGGGTTTACGAGCCCAAGGGGAATAACTTTCCAAAGACCCTGTACTTCCTGGCCCTCAAGCATAAGGAAGTGAAAGTGGTGAGCGACGTGAAAGGCTCACCCACATCTGCGGCGCATCTGGCGCGGGCGATCTTCACTCTGATCGACACCGGGGCCTTTGGCACTTATCACCTGGCCGGAGCCGGGGACGGGGCTTCCTGGTTCGATCTTGCGACTTGTTTCTTCGGCGAACTCAAGATGGCGACCGAGGTGGTGCCGGTGACCTCGGCGGAGTTTCCAAGGCCGGCCCCGCGTCCGAGGTATTCGGTCTTGCGTACAATCCAGCAGCCGTCGATCATGCTGCCGCCCTGGCAGGAAGGGATCGCGGAGTTCGCCCGAGACATCAAAGCCCAGTTTGGAGACCTCGTTAAATGAGATTCCTAGCCACCGCGACCCTCATTACCCTGGTCGCGACCCCCGCCTTCTCCGAAGAGAAGGTCGACTACGCCGCCATCCAAAAAATTCGCGATCAGGCTCTCGGCGCCAACTCCCAGGTCATGGAAACCCTGAGGCAACTCACCGACGTGATCGGGCCGCGCCTCACCGGTTCGCCCCAGCTCAAGACCGCGAATGAATGGACGCGGAAACAGCTCGAGGATTGGGGCATGGCGAACGCCCATCTCGAGTCGTGGGGGCCTTTCGGCCGCGGCTGGTCCTTCGACAAGTCGTCCGTGACGATGGTCTCGCCGCAGGGTTCGGCGACGGCGTTCATCGCCCTTCCCAAGGCCTGGACCCCGGGAACGAACGGAGCGGTGCGCGGAAAAGTGATTCGACCGGGGCGCCTTGAATCCGAGGCGGATCTTGAAAAGTGGAAGGGCAAGCTCGAGGGCGTCATCCTGCTCATCGGCGAAGCCCGCGATCTCAAAGCTCCCGACGCGGTTCTCTTCGATCGCTACGACGAGAACGAACTTCGGGACGTGAGCCGCTTCGAGTTCGCCCGTCCCCGAGTGATCCCGGGTGCAACGCCTGGCGCTTCGCCGGATCCGCAGGCCATCGGTCGCCGCTTCGGTTTCCAGAAAACGCTGCGGGAGTTCCTCGCGAAGGAAAAGGCCCTCGCCACAATCGAAGCCTCGGGCCTCGACGCGAACATGATCCGGATCGGCGGCGGCGGTTCACGTCAGAAGGAAGAGGAACCGGGCCCCTTGGCCATGGTCATGGCGGCCGAACACTTCAACCGGATTGTCCGTCTCATCGAGAAGAAGATCGATGTCGAACTCGAACTCGACGTGCGGGCCCGTTTCCACGATGACGATGTCAATGCGTACAACACGATCGCCGAGATCCCTGGCTCGGATCCGGTCAAGAAGAACGAAGTGGTGATGGTGGGCGCCCACCTCGATTCGTGGCACGGCGCCACCGGGGCCACCGACAACGCCGCGGGCTCGGCGGTCGCGATGGAAGTCATGCGGATCCTGAAGGACATGAACCCGAAGCGAACGATCCGCATCGGTCTTTGGACCGGTGAGGAGCAGGGACTGCTCGGGTCCGCCGCGTATGTCCGCGAACACCTCGGAGGGCGCCCCCTGCCCCCGCCCGATGCGCGCGGCCTTCCCGCGTTTATGCGGCCCGCGGCCGGTCCCATCACCCTCAAGCCCGATCACTCGAAGTTCGCCGCGTATTTCAATCTCGACAACGGCACGGGCAAGGTGCGGGGTGTCTGGGCGCAGCAGAACGCGGCCGCGCTGCCGGTGTTCGAATCCTGGATCAAGCCCTTCGAGGACCTTGGCGTCACTACAGTGAGCATCCGCAACACCGGCGGCACCGACCACCTTTCCTTCGACGCCGTGGGCCTTCCCGGCTTCCAGATGATCCAGGACGAGGCCGACTACGACACCCGCACGCATCACACCAACCTCGACACCTACGACCGTATCCAGCGCGAGGACATGATGCAGGCCTCGGCGGTCATCGCCTCGCTCGTCTACCACGCCGCGAATCGCGACGAATTGTTCCCGCGCAAGCCCCTTCCCAAGGACACGATTCCCGCCCCCGTGGTGGCGCCGCCGCCCGCTCTGAAGAAGAAAATGTAGGCCGATCCCCGCTTCAGGCGGGTCTATCGTTAGGACCATGTCGAACGCGCCTCTTTCCCCCTCCCGGCGCGAAGGCCGGTCGCCGGTATTGGCGATTGGCCTGCTTCTTCTTCTGTACTTCGTGATCCGGATTCCGAGCCTCGGCGTCCTTCCGATCTTTCTGGACGAGGCGGTTCACATCCAGTGGGCCGAGCGGCTCTACGGAGAGGGACGGATCCTGAGACCTGTGGGTGCCGGACGCCTTCTCGCGGTTGCGGCCTACGGGCTTTCGCTTCCCTTTGAGGATCGGTTGTGGGTTTCAAGGCTCATCGCGACTCTGGCGGGCGCGACGACCCTCGTCTTCACGCTCCTTCTCTCCCGCAGACTCTTTGGCGAAAGAGCCGGCGTCATTGCGGGGGGGCTTTACGTCTTGAGCCCGTTTGCGTTGACCTACGATCGCCTCGCGTTGTCGGACGGCTTTCTCGCCGCTTCGATGGCAGGCGTGATGTTCGCGACCCACGCGCTCGTCGACCCGCATGGCAGGTCGCCCGCGGGCAAATTCGGCCTCGCGGCACTCGTGGCGCTCGCCATCATCTCCAAAGTGTCGGCGCCGCTTTTCCTGCTCACCATTCCGCTCTGCGTCTTTAGCCTGGCGAGAAGCCGCAAGGCGTCGTTTGGCGCCGTGGCGCCTGCATTGGGCGCGGGTCTCCTATGCGCCTTACCGATGTTGTGGTTCTTCGCCGCGAACAGCGGCGAGATCACGGCTCAGCATGTCGTCGATCCCGCACTCGCAGGCTCTGTGCTGATGGCGACACTCAAAGACATGTGGGGCTGGGTGTTCGGCTATTTCACGGCTCCCGCACTAGTCGCCGCGGTCCTCTCCTTGATTTTCCTCCGCGACCGACGGGCTCTCTGGCTCGGCGGTTCAGTGGCGTTGCCCCTGCTTCTGTTCGCGGGTCTCTCGCAGCCCTGGTCCGCCCGCTACATCCTGCCCACGCTTCCGCCCCTGCTGATCCTCATCGCGGGCGGCGTGGAGCGCGTCGCCACGATGTTCAGGCCCGATATGTCAACGCTTGTCGCCGTCGTGGTAACTCTCCTCGTTTCGATCCAGGGGCTTTGTTTCGACCGCTACCTGCTGCTCGACCCGGCCGCCGCCCCGTTTCCCGCCGATGACCGTCACCAGCTGGTGACCGGATGGCCTGCCGGATACGGAGTTCGCGAGGTGGCTTCGTTGCTGAAGCGTGAGGCGGCCAGGGGGCCGATCCGGGCCTTCATCGATACCGGCGGCACACGAACGATGCCGACGAGTCTTGCGATCCTGCTGGGCAAAGGTTCCGGCGTGAGTCTCATCGAAGGGGATCTTGGAGTCTTGCAGGTTCGCGAGAAGGTCCGCCTCGAGTCGCGGACGGCGGCCGTATTCGCCGTCATCGGGCCCCGCTCGCCCACTCTCGACTTTCGAGCGTTGATGGACGGCTTGGACGTCGAGCGGCTTGGGATATTTCAGCGTCCGGGTGGCGAATGGGCGGGCACCGTGTTTCGTGTCGGGTTAGGATCCGCGCCGGGGCGCTGAGGATTTCCTTCGAAGATGAATCTCACTCTGCCATTTCTCGCCTTGACGGTGATCCTCGGAAGCACCGCGCAAGGCCCCCCCGCGCCCGCCCCCACCCCGGAGCGCCCTGCCTTCGCGGCGCGGCGCGCCGCTGCGGAAAAGATCATCGTGGAAAGCGGGGCCGAGGTCTCGGTGGCGTACCGGTCGCTCGATGGGAGCGAGGAGTGGTGGCATGAAGCCGATCGCGTCTTTCACGCCGCGAGCACGATGAAGGTTCCGGTGATGGTGGAACTCTTCCGCCAGGAATCCATCCGACAGCTGCGGCTATCCGACGAGATTCTGGTCCGCAACGAGTTCAAAAGCGTCGTAGACGGTTCTGCCTACGCCATGGATTTTGGCGACGATTCGGACGACACGGTGTACAAGAACGTCGGGAAGCCCATGACTCTCGAGGCCCTGAACTTCCAGATGATCACGGTGTCCTCGAACTTCGCCACGAACCTGCTGATCGACCGCCTGGGTGTGAAGAACATCCGCGCCACCGTCGCATCGCTCGGCGCTCAGGGGCTCGAAGTCAGGCGCGGCGTCGAGGATCAGAAAGCGTTCGACCTCGGCATCATCAACGAGACAACCGCTCGCGGTCTCTTCGTGGTCCTAAACGCGATCGCGCGTGGCCAGGCGGTTTCAAAAAACTCCAGCGAGCGGATGGTGGAAGTACTCGCCGCCCAGAAGTTCAACGATGGGATCCCCCGCGGCCTTCCTGCAGGCACGAAGGTGGCCCACAAAACCGGCACCATCACACGGGTCCATCACGACGCTGGCGTCGTTTATGGGGCATATCCGTGCGTGCTCGTGGTGCTGACGCGTGGTTTGGAGAAGGAAGCCGACAGTGACGTCCTGATCGCGCGGCTTACCCGCGCCCTCGTCGGTTAGACGGAACCCATGCCGCGGTTTTCCCAAAGCGATCTCGTAGAGTCTCTCTTCCCAGGGTCAACGGGGCCGCTTCGCTTTCCCTTCAGTTCACCCGAAGTCGGCCATTTCCAGTCGCTTCGCGATGCTATGCTCGAAAAATCGTCGAGGGAGCCTTGAGCGACACCGCAAAGAAAACGTTTGGCAAATATGAAGCGATCAGCCATCTCGGCTCCGGGGCGATGGGAGTCGTTTGGCGTGCCCAGGACCCGGTCCTCGGGCGCACCGTCGCGATCAAGACCATTTCCGCCGCTTTGGGCTCGGACAACGAGAACAAAGAGCGCTTCCTGCGTGAGGCCCGCGCCGCCGCCCAGCTGAACCACCCGAACATCATCACGGTGTTCGATTTCGGCCAGGCCGACAACGAGCTTTACATGGCGATGGAGCTCCTTGAAGGCAAAGACCTCAAGGAACTGATCACCCTCGGCCAGCTCACGTTCGACCAGAAGCTCGACATCATGGAGCAGGTGGCGGACGGCCTCGCCTATGCCCACGGCCGCGACGTGATCCACCGCGACCTCAAGCCCGGAAACATCCATGTCCAGCCGAATGGGCAGGTCAAGATCCTCGACTTCGGCCTTGCGCGTCTGGGCAGCTCGGATCTCACCAAGACGGGCGTCGTGATGGGCACGCCCAACTACATGTCGCCCGAGCAGGTTATGGGCGAGCGGGTTGATGCGAGGTCCGACGTCTTCTCCTCGGGCGCCGTCTTCTACGAGCTCCTGACCAATCGCAAGCCGTTCGACGCCGAGTCGGTGCACGCCACCTTGTACCAGGTGGTCCACCGTGACGCGCCGCCGCCGCGCCAGTGGGACCCACGGCTCCCCGACGCCATCGTCACGATCATCGAGATCGCGATGAACAAACAGGTCGACGGACGGTACAAGAACGCGGGCGCCCTTCGCGACGCCGTCCGCGCCTTCCGCTACGGTGAGGAACCCGAGGTCGTCGAGTACGAAGAGACATCGGAGGGCGAAAAGCCTTCACCAGACGCCACCTCGGTCTCTCAGTCTCCCCCTCAGGCTAGTGCCACCGGCACGCAAAAGGCTGGGCAATTCCGAAGCTATGGTCGTTCGAACACCGGTTCGGTTCCTCCTTCAGCCGGGGTGTCCTCCGCTCCTTACACCACGGGACGGATCCAGCGTCCGGCCACGAAGCCGGCTCTCCGGTCGGGCGTCGTCGACGCTCAGTCCTCTTCCGCCTCGATTCCCCCGCCGAAGTCCACGAACCCGATCCTGCTCGTTGGCGTCTTCGGTCTTCTGCTGGTCGTGGCCTTTCTAGCGTACAGCGTGCTCAACCGGCAGGGAGGCGACAATGCCGCCCAGTCAAGCATCGACGCGCTGACCGCGAACCTGGTCGAAACCCAGCTCGATCTCGCGCGACGCGTTCTTGACGACAAGGATTACAAGGGAGCGGTCGACCAGACCACCCGCATTCTCAAGCTCGACCCGAACAACCCCGAGGCCCTCGGCATAAGGGAACAGGCGCAAAGCGCCACGCGTGAGATCGAGAGTTCGGTGGCGGCGGCCCGCGAGGCGGTGGCCCGGGGCGATTCGGCGCAAGCGTCCGCAGCCCTCGAGCGCGTCATTGCCCGGGATCCGGAAAACCCGATCGTTGCAGAACTGTCGAACCAGCTGAACGCCAACTTCTCCGCGCGTGCGACTGCGGCGAAGGCGGACATGGACAAGGCCAAGGCCCTGGCCGTCGCGAAGGCTGGCGCTTCCGTGGACCCCGCTTTCGCGGAAGGTGAGAGGTTCGCCACCGAAGCGGCCAAGAGCCTCGCGGATCGGCAATTCACCGCCGCCACCCAGACCTTCTCCCAGGCGCGTGACGCGTTTGACCGCGCGCGCCGAGCGATCGAGAGCAAGGAGCGGGAGGCCGCCCGCTCCGTTTCCCGTCCGACCCCCGCCGCGACGGTCGCATCCGCGGCTACTCCGCCGCCTTTTGTCGCCGCCTCGCCCCTACCGACCGTCGTCCTTCGGCCCCTCCCCGGAGAAACCGTGCCGCCGCCCCCGACGCCCGCGCCCACCGCGGCGATTGTTCAGACCCCAGTCGCAGCGCCCACCGTGAGTGTTCCCACCGTAGCACCGGAATTCCGTGAGTTCATCGCCGCGCGCACGCGCATCGCCGCCGCCCCTACCACCGGCGGCGCCCAGCCGAAGGGCTTCGACATGTCGGGCGTGGCGCTCCTCGACTTCAGCGGCAAGTTTGAGTTCGAGGTCACGCCGAATCCGCTCACTCCGGGCGCTGCCTACCGCGTTCGCGTCTTCCTTCGGAACGAGGGACAGCGCGACGCGAGGCTCGACACCCTGACGGTCAAGACCGCGATCAACGGCCAGGTGAGTTCGCCCGCCGCCAAGATTCTCGAGGACGACATCAAGATCGGCCAGCGTCCCATGGTCGCCGACATCGCCCTCACCTGGGCCGCCGGCACGAACACCTGGGTCATGGATGTCGAAGCCCTGTCGAAGAAGGGCGAGCGGTTCCGCAGCAGCCTCACCATGAAGCGCCCCTGATCGGGCCGTTTGGATGCCGGGGACAACCTGTAGCGCCACGGTCCCTGAAACGCGATGACCGTCGCGGCGCGTCTCCGGAACACGTTCATCGGCGGCCTTGTCGTCCTCGTACCGATCGTCATCACGGTCAAAGCACTCTGGTGGCTGTTCTCGTATCTCGACGGTCTCGCGCATCCGCTCGCCAATCTGCTCCTCGGGCGTGACATTGCGGGCCTCGGCTTCCTGATCACGATTCTCGCCGTTTTTCTGGCCGGTCTCCTCTTCTCCGCGGGCCCGCTCAAGAAGGTGCTCGACGGCGCGGACGCCGTTCTCGATGTGGTGCCCCTTGTCGGCTCCGTCTATGGGACCACGAAGAAGGTCCTTTCCGGCTTCGGCGGGCCTCAGTCCAAGGACGCGTTTCAACGCTTCGTGTTCGCCCGGCTGCCCGGCCGCACCACGCCGGGGTTCGTCACCGGCTCATTCAAGCTCACTTTGCGGGATGGCGTCAGCCATGATGTGCTGACCGTCTATGTGCCCACCAACCATCTCTACGTGGGCGACATCGTGATCCTCCCCGCGGAGGACGTGGTTGAGACGGACCTTTCCGTGGAGGACGGTGTGAGCCTCCTCCTGTCCGCGGGCGCATCCGTTCCCTTAAGCATCAAGGAACGTTGAAACCTTTTCGGAGATCCAGATGAAACCACGCCACTTCTCTCTCATCGGCCTCGCTCTCTTCGCCGTCGTGGGACTTGAAACGTCCACCCGCGCGCAGGGAGGGGCGAGTGCTATCGAGCCGAAACTTCTGGCGGGGCTGCGCTACCGCATGGTCGGCCCCTCCCGGGGCGGCCGAGTTACCGCGGTCGCGGGCCACCGCATGCAACCCGGCACTTTCTATCAAGGCACTTCGGGCGGCGGAGTTTTCAAGACCACGGACTATGGGCAGACATGGGGCCCGGTCTCGGATGGTTTCTTCGAAACCGGATCCATCGGCTCGATCGACGTGGCCGAATCGAATCCCCAGATTGTGTACGTGGGGACGGGAAGCGACGGCATCCGCAGCAATGTGATCCTTGGACGAGGCCTCTACCGCTCGAGCGATGCGGGCAAGACCTGGGCGCACGCCGGGCTTCGCGACGCCGGCCAGATCGCCAAGGTGCGAGTGCATCCGCAGGACCCGCAAACCGTTTATGCGGCGGCGCAAGGACTCCCCTGGGCCCCAGGCGCCGAGCGAGGCGTGTATCGCACAAACGATGGTGGAGCGACGTGGAAGAAGGTTCTCTATGTAAACGAAACTCTCGGAGCTTCCGCCGTGGCGATGAACCCGTCGGATCCGAAAGAGCTTTATGCCGCGCTCTGGCTCGGACAAAGAAAGCCCTGGACGATCATCAGCGGCAGCGAGTCGAAATCGGGAGCGGGCATCTACAAGACCATCGACGGCGGCGAGACATGGACCAAGCTCGTCAGCGGATTGCCGCAGGGGCTCATCGGGAAGATCGATCTCGACATTTCCCCGACGAATCCAAAACGTGTCTACGCGCTCATCGAAGCGCCCGGGGACGAGCGCGCTTTGTACCGTTCCGACGATTCCGGCGCTACATGGAGCCGCCAGTCGAACGAGCAGGGCCTCCTGCGCCGGCCCTTCTACTACACGAACGTTCACGCACATCCGAAGGACCCGGACACGGTCTTCGTGAACAATGAAGGCTTCTTCAAGTCCACCGACGGCGGCCGGACTTTCAAGACGCTGAACACGCCTCACGGCGACAACCACGATCTCTGGATCAACCCCGACAACCCGGACCTCATGGTCCAGTCGAACGACGGCGGGGCGAACGTCACCACCAACGGCGGCATCACCTGGACCACTCAGATGAACCAGCCCACCGCGGAGATCTATCAGATCGAAACCGATGAGCAGTTTCCCTATCGCGTGTACGGGGCGCAACAAGACACCGGTTGGCCGCTCATTCTCCCGAGCCTGCCACCCTTTGCTCATGCCTACGACGACGCGCTGATGATGCAGGCGCCGGGGCCAGGCTGCGAGACGGGGCCGGTGAAGCCGAAGCCCGGAGCGCCCCACATCGTCTACGGCGTCTGCAAGGGCGAGTTCTACCGGATGAACATGGAGACGGGACAGGAGCAGAGTTACTGGATCTATCCGCAGAACCGCTACGGGCAGGCCGCGAGGGCCATCCGCTACCGTATGCAGAGGATCACGCCCTTCGAGATCTCACCCCACGACCCCAACGTGATCTACCACGGCTCGCAGTTCCTGCATCGCACCGCCGACGGCGGACAGACCTGGGACACCATCTCCCCCGACCTCACCGCGAAACCCGAGGGAACACAGGGTCTCTCGGGCGAGCCCATCACTCGGGATATCACCGGCGAAGAGATCTACTCCACCATCTACGCGATTGAGGAGTCGCGCCTCGAGAAGGGAGTCATCTGGGTGGGAACAAACGACGGTTTCGTCCAGGTCACCCGCGATGGAGGGAAAACGTGGACGAATGTCACGCCCAAGGGCATGCCTCCGATGGGACGCGTGCAGTCGATCGACGATTCGCCTCACCGCAAGGGTTCGGCTCTTGTGTCCTACTACCGGACCCTTCTTGGAGAGTTCAAGCCCTACATCTATCGCACCGACGACTACGGCCTTACCTGGGCGCTGCTCACCGATGGGAAGAACGGAATTCCCGGGGACCATCCGACGAGGGTGGCGCGTGAAGACCCGCGTCGCGAGGGCCTCATTTATGCGGGCACTGAGTTCGGCATCTTCGTCTCGGAAAACGGCGGGAAGAACTGGCAGAGTTTCCAGTTGAACCTGCCGACGACCCCGGTCACCGATCTCAAGGTGTTCCGAGATGATCTGGTGCTGTCCACCATGGGTCGCGGCGTCTGGATCCTCGACAACGTCTCTGCTTTGCATCAGCTTGCTCAGCCGACCACTGCCGCGGCTCGGCTGCTGGAACCGCGCGCGGCGCACCGGTTTCGCTACGACGTCATGACCGGCCCCGCGGATCCGCAGTTCATCGCCCCTGGCGCGATCATCGACTACGCGCTCGCCGCCGATGCGAGTGAAAGCCTGAGGCTCGATGTCCTGGATTCCCAGGGCACGGTGATCCGCACGTTCACGGGCGGCCCGCCCGTGGGAGTCGAAACGACGCAGGCCATGCGGGCCCCTCAGACGCGCTCCGCGGGTCCACCCGCACTCTCATCCAAAGCCGGCGCTCATCGCTTCATCTGGGACCTGCGTCACAACGGTGCCGCGGGCCCGCGCGGAGGCGGACCGATGGTCGCTCCCGGCGACTACCGGCTACGCCTTTCCCTGGGTGCCTTTACCGAAGAGCGCTCGCTTAAGGTTCTCTCCGATCCGCGTCTCGTGAAAGACAACGTCACCGACGCCATGATCATCGAGCAGACCAAACTGCTGCTCGATATTCGTGACAAGGTTCTTGAGGCGCGTGCCGTACTGCAGAAACTCAAAGAGACGAGGGCGGCGGCACTCGCCGACACCACATCCACGGGTGCCGCCCGGGTGAAGGCCACAGACGCGGTGATCGCGAAGCTCGAGACCGCGGGAGGCTTCTATCCTCAACCCATGCTCATCGATCAGTTCGCCTCGATCTCGCGGATGCTCAGTCAGGCCGATCAGAAGCCGGGCCGCGACGCTTACGAGCGCTTCGCCGACCTCGTGAAGGAACTCGAGGCGATCAAGGCGGAGGCGAAATGAAGTACCGCGTTCTCGGTCATTCCGGCCTCAAGGTCTCACAGCTGTGCCTCGGCACGATGAC
>JAYUUU010000080.1:0-22442 GCA_043754395.1 Vicinamibacteria bacterium | reverse complement strand
GAGGCTTCTCGCCCGGGGAGTCCTCATCTACGGAACGTTCGCGGTCTATTGCCCCATCTCGTGGGTCGTCCTCTCGTTCCTCAAGCCTCGCGCGGCCCGCCGGTTCGAACACCTCTCGGCCCGCATCGCCTTGCGCCTGCTGACGCCTCATGCGGAGACCGCCTTCGGATCCTCTAGCCGCGTGCCGGACGGAGCGGCTCTCCTCGTTTGCAACCACGCGTCGTACCTGGATGTCATCGTCTTGCGCGCGCTGCTCACGGACGACTTCGTCTTCGTCGCGAAACGCGAGGCGGCGGAATACCCGTTCGTCGGCCGGTTCCTTGTGAAGTCCGGTCATATCGGGGTTGAGCGCAAGGACGCTCTTCAGAGCGCCGCCGATGCGACAACCGTGACCGACGCTCTGCGGCGAGGCGAACGGGTTCTGGTTTTTCCGGAGGGCACCTTCACTTCCGCTGATGGCGTCAGGCCTTTCCGCCTCGGGGCCTTTCGCTCCGCCGCGGATGCGAGTTGCCCGGTAATTCCGCTCGCTATCCGCGGAACGCGCCAGATGCTCCGAGATGGTCAGCTCATCCCCCGCCGCGGGAGCATTTCCCTGTGGATGGGCGAAGCGCTCGAGCCGAAGGGAGATTCGTTCCGCGACCTCGTTTCCCTCCGGGATAAGGCCCGCGCGATCATCGCGGCCGAATCAGGAGAGGTCGCTCTCGACCTCGTTTCCGCCGGATTGGAGCAGCCATGGTGACCCCGCAATCTCGATTGAGCGCCGTCATGGTGGACGAAGCCCACGACGTGGTGCGCAGGTTCCTCGAGCCCACCCCGCTCCTGAAGACCCGGGACGACCTGGGCCGACGCGTCTTTCTAAAACTCGAGTGTGCCCAACCCACGGGCTCTTTCAAGGTGCGGGGCGCTCTCTCGAATCTCGCGCGGCTGCCCCCAAACCCCGCGGGCTTCGTCACCGCGTCAGCCGGAAACCACGGTCTGGGTGTCGCATGGGCCGCCGAAAGGACGGGGCGGCGCGAACCCGTCACGATCTTCGTGCCGGGAAGCGCGCCCGCGACGAAGCTCGCGAAACTCGGGAAGTTCAAAGTCGACCTTCGCGTCGTGGGAGAGACTTTCGACGATGCTGAACGAGCGGCGCACGGGTTCGAACGCGAAACCGGCGCAACCTTCGTCCACGCCTACGATGACCTCCTCACGGCCGCGGGACAGGGAACCATGGCGGTTGAGATTCAACACGTTCTCAAAGATGTGGGCACGCTCGTGGTACCGGTCGGGGGAGGCGGCCTTCTCAGCGGGAGTGCCGCCTGGCTCAAGGAGCGAAGCCGCGGCACAAGGATCGTCGCCGTGCAACCGGACGCGTCTCCGGCGCTTTCGGAATCCCTGCGGCTCGGCCGCGCGCTCCTCGAGTTCGCCGCAGGACCCACACTCGCCGACGGCCTCGCCGGCGGCATCGGCCAGATCGTCTTCAACCATCGCGATCTCATCGATCAGGTCGTGAATGTGCCCGAGGGTTCGATCAAAAAGGCGATCCGCGCTCTCCATCTCGAGCACGGCGTGCGCGCGGAGGCCTCGGGTGCCATCACGCGCGCCGCGGTGAGTCTGCTTGAGGGGGCCTGCTGGCCGGAGCCGATCGTATGCGTGATTACCGGAGGCAACATCGACGACGCGCCGTTCGAGGATGCTCTCAAAGGCGGTTAGCCGCGACTCGACTGCCTATAATCGGCGGACGCGATGACCGAAGGCACCTCCCGTCTCGAAGTCGCGCGCGCGCCCGTACCCTGGCCAAAGATCGTCATCGCGGCCCTGGGCCTCGCGTTTTTTCTGCTGGGCCTCCGGACTATCGCGGCGTCCTCCCCGACCACGGACGAGCCGGGACACTACCGCTATGGCCACCGCATTCTTCGCGGGGTCGCCGCGCGATGGGACGATTCGAAGATGCCGGTGTCGGCCCTGAACGCCCTCCCCTGCTTCGCCTCCGAGAAACTCGGTTCGCCGGTGCGCGACGTCGATGAACTGGCGGGACCCTGCGACTGGACGCTCGCACGCGTGCCCACGCTCTTTGGCGGACTCATCCTCGGTCTCGCGATTGCCTCATGGTCCCGGGCTCTCTTCGGCTGGTCGGGCGCGCTCGTGTCCTTTGGCCTCTTCGCGTTTGATCCCAACCTCCTGGCCCATTCCGCACTCGTGACCACCGACATCTTCGGAGCCCTTTTTCTCCTGCTGTCCCTGCGTGCGTTCGCGCTCTGGCTCGAGGCGCCGGGACTTCGGCAGAGCGCGCTTCTGGGAGCCTCGGTGGGCGCTGCGTTCATCTCGAAATACACCGCGGCGTATCTGCCCCTCATCTTTGTTGCATCCGCCCTGCTCAATCGGAAGGCTCTGGTGAAGAGGCAGACGGCCCGAGGTGAGCGTCTGAGGGGAGGCGTGCTGGCCATGGCCTTGATCCTCGTCATCATCAACATCGGCTTTCTGGCCGACGGCACGGGCGGCTCTTTGCGGGATCAGCAGTTCGAAAGCCCGCAGTTTCGTGAACTGCGCAAGCTCCCCATAGTCGCCTGGCTCCCCCTTCCCCTTCCTCGCCCCTTCGTCGAAGGACTCGACAGAGTGTTCCATCGTGAGCGAAACGGCGGTGGTTCCGGGAACATCTATTTCCTCGGCGAACTCCGAACTCCGGGCAGCGAGGGCTACCCCGCTTACTTCCTGGTCGTCGGCCTGTTCAAGACACCGATACTCGAAATCCTGACCCTGCTCACGGCGGCCGTCTTGATCCTGCGCCGACGGACCGAACTGAGCGTCTCTGAGATGACGTTGATCGCCACCGTGTTGATCTTTTCCGTCTACTTCAGTTTCATGTTCCGCGCGCAGATCGGCCTGCGCCATTTCCTGGTCGCTATTCCTCCCCTGCTCGTTCTCGCCGGCTCACTCGGGCCGCTGATTGAGAAGTCACGCGCGCGAATAGCCTTGGCGGTGGTGGCCCTGGCGCTTTGCGCAACCTCGGTGATGAAACATGGCGATGATCCTCTCTCGTACTTCAACGAACTCATCGATCCGGCCCTCACCTGGCGCATCGCCGCCGACTCCAATCTCGAATGGGGCCAGACCACAACCCGCGTCGAAGCGTGGCTCGCCGCCCATCCCGACGTCCTCAGGGCGCCCGCCCGGCCCTTCCCGGGAACAATCCTCGTGAGCGCAAATCAACTGACCGGCGTAGTCACCCGAAAGCGGATGGAGTGGCTCAGAGAATCAGGGGAGACGCCGGTGGGTCACGTGGCCTTCACGCATTTCCTGTTCGAACTCACCGCGGAGGAGGCGAATCGTCTTCGCCTCGCGCGCGGAGAGCCCCTTCTCCCACCCTCCTGACACGCGAGCCATCCACCCTCCTATACTCAGCTTCATTCCAAGGTGGGGCCGTACCAAAAGTGAGTGGGGAAAGCGAAGTTATGCGAACCGTCTTTATCACCGGAGCCAATCGCGGCATCGGCTTCGAATTCGTCAAGCAGTACGTGGCGGATGGCGATGTGGTGCACGCGTGCTGCCGGAGGCCGGGCGGCGCCGCCGAGCTCAAAGCCCTCGAAAAAGCGAATCGTGACCGCCTTCACGTGCATGCGCTGGACGTGACCAAAACCGAAGCGGTGCAACGGCTCGCGGGCGCCCTTTCCGAGAAACCCATCGACATCCTCATCAACAACGCCGGCGTCTTCGGACCCAAGGCGGAGAGCGAGAAGGATGCGCGACAGATGCTCGGACACATCGATGAGGAGATCGTAGCGAAGGTGCTGCGCATCAATGCCATCGCACCTCTCGTGGTGGCGCAGGCCTTCACCGAGCACGTGGCGCGGAGCGAAGGGAAGCGCATGGTCGCCCTGTCAAGCTCGATGGGATCGATCACCGACGCCGAGGGCGGACACTACGCCTATCGGATGAGCAAAACCGCCCTCAACATGGCCATGGCCACTCTCGGTCGAGATCTCGCCCCCCGCGGAGTGAGCGTCCATGTGTTCTGCCCTGGTTGGGTCAAGACCGAGATGGGCGGCCCCAAGGCGCCCCAGACCGTGGAAGAAAGCGTCCGGGGACTTCGCAAACTGATCGCGGCGCCCTCAGGCACAGGCGTCGCGCGGTTTCAGCTCTTCGACGGAACGCCTCTGCCCTGGTAGAGGGCCCCGCGCGGCTCAGCGCGTGCTGCGTCTTTGGCGGGTAAGTGCTTTCGACAACTCGCGGGTAAAGGCCACCTCGGCGATGCCGGCTTCAACCAGGACGCCCGCAACCTCACGTGCGTAGTCGGTGAGGAAGGCCGCGGTGGCTTTCGGCTTCTGATGCATGATCGTGCGCTTATGCACCCGGCCATCCTGCATCATGGCCCGCACCAGATCGACGCGGCTCGGGCTCCACAACCTATAACCCTGAGCGTTGCGCGGCGGCTCTTGAATTCTTCCGGCGTAGAGCCAGTTGAGAACCGTCTGCTTGCTGACGCCCAGCTCGTGGGCGACTTCGAGTGTCGTCAAGTACTTCATGCGGTTCTGGGTGGGGGGACCTGGGCCGGCATTCTGACGAGGTTGAAAACGCCCGTCAACCTCATTCCCACGGGGCCTCGTCGCTCATGAGAAGGCGATCGACCTGCTTGCCGTTTCGCAGATGCGATTCGCAGATCTCCTCGAGGTCGGCTTCAGCGACTCCCTGATACCAGATGTTGTCGGGATAGACCGCGGCGGTCACCCCAAGACTGCAGTGCTTGAGACAACCGGTGCGGCTCACGAGCACGCGGTCCTTGAGCCCTTTCTCGCGGATGAGATCCTTCATCATCCCCACAAGGTCCTCTCCGCCTTTCTCTCCGCAGGAACCACGCGGATGGCCGGGGCCGCGATGGTTCGAACAGATCAGCAGGTGGCGTTGCGGGCGGGGCATTCTCTAACCTTATGCTATGCCTCGTTGATGCTGTCGAGAGATGCCTTGGAGGAAATCCGTCCATTGAAGAAATCGAGGGGCCAGGCGTTCATCATCGGAGCCTTCTTCCTCATCGCCGCCGGCGCGATTCCGAGTCAGGCGGAGGACGTCACCATCGTGTTCCGCGTATGGGGAGCGGACTGGGAACGAGCCGCGACCCACTACTACTCCGCGACGAAGGTGCGTTTCGACCAGGGTGAGCAGGCGACGGTGGTGGACTTCAAGACGGGCCGGATCGTGAACATCTCGGTGAAGAAAAAGGAATACTCGGAGACCACGTTCGCCGAGATCGAGCAGGCGATGAACTCGGTGAGCGCGGAGATGGAGAAGGCCATGGCGGGGATCCCCGAAGGGCTCAGGAAGAAGATGGTGGGAGACTCGGCGAAAGAGGTCACCATCTCCAGGGGCGAAGGGCGCACCGTCGCCTCCATTCCCTGCCAGACCTACATCGTCGCCCTGGGCGAGAAGACGCGGATGGAAACGTGCGTCACCCTCGAGCTCGACCTTCCTTTCGACAAGAGTCAGTTCCGCAACCTGGCCCTTGTCACCGCTCCCATCGCCAAGGGGAACTCGGGCATCAACAAGATGGTCGAGAAACTCCGCGACATCGAAGGCCTCTCACTCGCGTCCGCGACCGTCGTGAGCCTCATGGGGAAGAAGCTCGAGACCTGGTCCGAGGCGACCGCGATCCGCAAGGGCAAGGTCGCAAACGAACTCTTCGAAACGCCTCACGACTTCCGGAAGGTCGATTCCCCTTTCGCGAAAACGGCTCACTGACCCCTCATGCCCATCATCTCCACCTCTGAACTCGCGATCCAGATCGGGGATCCAAAGCTGCGCATCCTCGACGCGCGCTGGTATCTCGATCCCAACAAGAAGGGCGTCGACGCCTATAGCGCAGGGCATATCCCCGGTGCTTTCTTCGCGGACCTGGAGCACGACTTCGCGGGCCCCGGCGGGAAGCGCGGCGGGCCGCTTGGGCGACACCCTTTCCCCTCCGCGCGCCAGATTCAGAATGTCATTCGTCTCTTCGGGATCACGAGCGGCGTGAAGGTGGTGGCCTATGACGATGCGGCGGGAGCCATGGCGTCGCGCGTCTGGTTCGTGCTGAAAGCCTTCGGCTTCGACGATTGTGTGGTGCTCGACGGAGGGATCACCAAATGGATCGCGGAAGGCCGAGAGGTCACGACTCAGCCTCCCTCCATCTCGACCATGACCGATTTCGTGGTCGCCCCCCGGCCTGAGCTCGTGTGGTCGAAAACTGCGATGGTCGCGGGAAAGGATGGGGCTCTCGTGCTGGATGCGCGCGTCCCGGAGCGCTACCGAGGCGATACCGAGCCGGTGGATCCCCGGGCCGGGCACATTCCTGGAGCGCGCAACGCTCCTTACACCTTCAATCTGACCGCGGATCCAAACCCGGTGTTCAAGCCCGCCTCCGAACTCCGCTCGCACTACGAGGCCCTGGGCGTCACACAAAGCGCCGAGCCCGTCGTCTATTGCGGGTCGGGAATCAACGCAACCCACGATCTGCTTGCCCTCGAGGTCGCAGGCTTCAAAGGCCGCCTCTATGCCGGATCGTGGAGCGAATGGAGTTCCGATCCTGCCCTTCCCATTGCGACCGGAGATCAGCCCTGAAGACCAGGCAAGCCCCTCGTCATCGTGACACGCAGTTTGTAGACCGCCGAGCACGCTGCTCCCGAGTGACATAACCTTCGGCCCTTGCAGCTCCCCCTCTCCGCCGTCGTCGTCCTCGTCGCCTACATCGTCGGCATCACCGCCTTCGGCACGTGGCTTGGCAAGAGACACAGCGGCGGCGTTCGCGGCTATTTCCTCGGGGGGAAGAGCGTGCCCTGGTGGGCGGTCGCCTCCTGCATCGTGGCCACGGAGACAAGCACGCTCACCTTCATCGGCGCGCCCGGCACCTCGTACACCGGAAATTTCACTTTCCTCCAACTCGTTGCGGGCTACGTCATTGGCCGGCTTGTGGTTTCCTTCTTCTTCCTGCCCGCCTACTTCCGCGGGGAGATCTTCACCTCGTACGAGATCCTTCAGAAGCGGTTCGGCGGAGCGGTGCGGGCCACGTCCTCGGGGATCTTCCTGCTCTCACGAACGCTGGGAGACGGGATCCGTCTTCACGCCGCTGCTCTTGTCCTCTCCGTCGCCGCAGGCATCAACGAATGGTGGTGCATCCTCGCCCTCGGGGCGGCGATGATTCTCTACACCGAAGAGGGCGGCGTCATCGCGACGATCTGGACGGACTCGATCCAGATGTTCGTCTACCTCTTCGGAGCGATCGTGTGCTTCGTCGCGGTCGCAAACGCGGTCCCCGGCGGGGTCGCGGGCGCCTTCGAGAAGGCGGCGGCGGCGGGAAAACTGACTTTCCTGAATACCGCGTTCGACGTCCACGATCCCTTCACGATCTGGGCGGGTGTGGTGGGCGGAATGTTCCTGACCCTTGCAACGCATGGCACCGATCACTATCTGGTGCAGCGTTTCCTGGTGGCGAAGTCGCAGAAGGACGCGCAGATCGGCCTCATCCTCTCCGGGTTCCTCGTCTTCGCCCAGTTCGTCTTGTTCCTCTCCCTCGGGATCCTCCTCTGGGCGTTTTACGACGGGAGGAAGTTCGCTCGCGCCGACGAAATACTTCCCACCTTCGTCGGCACGGAGCTCCCGGGTGTTTTCACCGGACTGATCCTCGCCGCAATCGTGGCCGCGGCCTTATCACCCTCGCTCAACTCGATGGCCTCCGCCACGCTGCGCGACTTCTATGTCCCCTATGTGAACCCAGGGGCCAGTGAAGAGAAGCAACTGCGCCTCGCCAAGCGGTTCACGATCTTCTGGGGCATCCTCCAGATCGGTGTCGCCGGCCTCGCGCGAAATGTCGAATCTGCCCTTCAGGCGGGCCTGGCGGCCCTTGCCTATGCGTCCGGACCCACGGTGGGTGCTTTCGCCCTTGGCCTTTTCACGCAACGGGCGAACACCATCGGGACGATGACCGGCATGCTCTCGGGTCTGATCGTGAGCCTGTCCGTGGGCCTCTTCTCGCCCAGGATCTTCGGAGTGCCGGGTGTCGCCTGGACGTGGAACGTCTTCGTCGGTGCGGTGGTTACGTTCGTCGTGGGTATGGCGGTCAGCGCCTTCACTCGCGAGAAGACCCAACCAAGCGTCGCCTGAGCGGCCTCAGTACAGCAGGGACGCTTGGCGGCTTCGCCGGAACTCTTCAATCCCGGTAGCACTCGCCGCGACGATCGCGTCCACGGTATCTCCCCGGTCAATCGCGGCTCGCACCGACCGAGTCCCCACGAGCCGATCGAAACCGCTTCCCTCGCGAAGCCACGCGAACTCGGCATGCCGCTTCTTCATCTCGACGAGAAGGGTGAGGCCCAGGCGGTAGGGCTGCGCCGCCTGAGCATCCGTGACCCGGATGTCGAGGCCCTCGCACGGCACATCCAGATGCTTGGGTGAGGGGGCGGCCGAGGATGCGCGTGGCGTGAACGTGGTGGGCTCGCAGGTGAACCCGGGCACGCGGATGGCCCGCGCCATCTCAGCGGCCCGGAGCCACGGAGCGCCGACTTTCAAGAACGGCGCGTCGGTCCCCCGTCCTTCGGTGGCGGTGGTGCCTTCGAGCAGGCAGGTTCCCGGATACGCGAGGCACGCCGCCGCCGATCGCAGGTTCGGCGACGGATTCACCCAAGGGAGGCCGGTGTCCGGCCAGTGCAGGTCTCTCGTCCAGCCCTGAAGTTCCACGACGCTGAGCGAAGCTGGTTTTGGCCGGCCTGCGTTCGCCACACGAGCAATCTCCGCCATGGTGAGGCCATGAACGAGCGGACCGGGAGTCATGTTGACGAGACTCCGCGGAAGCTCGGCTTCCGGGTCGGAGAGAGGCCCTTCGATCCTCCGGCCTCCGATCGGATTCGGCCGATCGAGGACGACCATCGGCAAGGATGCGGCGGCACAGGCATCGAGGCAATGGAGGACGGTCGACGCGAACGTATAGAAGCGCACCCCGGCGTCCTGCATGTCGACCACGAACACGTCGAGCCCTTCAAGGTCCTCGGGGAGCGGCTTCGACTTCTTGCCATAAAGGCTGATCACGGGAAGTCCGGAGTTCTTGTCGACGCCGTCCTCGACCTTCTCCCCCGCCGCGGCGAGGCCGCGGAAACCATGCTCGGCGCCAAAGAGCTTCACGAGCTTCACGCCGCTCGTGGTAAGCGCATCGATCGCATGCTTGCCGTCGTGCGTCGCAGACGCGGCATGAACCAGCAGGCCGACCCGCTTACCCTTCAAGGGTTCTCCCGATGCCGCAACCACGCGGTCGAGGCCCGTCCGAACTCGCGTGGTGACGGCCGCGCCGGCAAGCGTTGGAGCGAGCAAGGAGGCGGCGAGAAATCCTCGACGATTCATTTCCTGGGTCATGAAGCCAAGCCTAATCCGATCCTCGCTGACTTGTGGATCCGGGGACAGGTAACCTTCGAGCCGTGATTTCGCCCGATGTCGCCGCGGCGGTGGATCGTCTCGAACACGAGAAAGTCATCGCACCGGCCCAGGCTCGCCTCTTCGGACGCGTGGCTCAGGGCGACCTCGTCAGCCTCTCGCCGGCCCTTCACGCCCTCCTGTATCTGGGCGTCGCCGCCCTCACCACGGGCGTGGGCCTCCTGTTCCGAACCGAGATCGCGAACCTTGGCCCGATCACGATCGCCCTGGCGGTGGCACTTGCGTCGGGGGGATGCCTGACCTGGGTCGCGCGGAAATCCCCCGGGTTCACGGCCAGCGAAGCCCGCTCGCCCCACTTCGCCTTCGACTACGCCCTGGTCCTGGGCGCGCTGCTCGCGGCCGCCGACCTCGCTTTTGTCGAAAGCCGTTTCTCTCCGCTCGGCGCGGAGTGGGCGTTTCATCTGCTGGTGGTCGCTCTCTTCTACGCGGCCCTGGCCTTTCGGTTCGACTCACGGACCATGTTCGGACTCGCGCTCACATCCTTCGCGGCCTGGCGCGGGGTGTCCGTCGCCAACAGCGGGTCATCGCTCGTCGGCCTTTTCGACGAACCTTTTGTCATCCGCCTGAATGCCCTCGCCTGCGGCCTGCTCTTCGTGTTCCTCGGCCGCGTGCTCGTGCAGAGAAGATTCAAGGCGCATTTCGAGCCCACGGCCGTACACCTCGGCTGGTTGCTGATTCTCCAGTCGATCGCCTGGGGCCTGTGGGATGGCCCCACCGCGGCTCAGCACCGCCTGGCCCTTATGGCCACCGGCGCTGCTCTGGCATGGATGGCCTGGCGGGGAGGGCGTTTCGTCCTCTTCGTCTTCGGCGTTCTCGCTGCCTACTTTGCCTTCATGGTCACGGCGGCGGACATTCTCGATGATGCGACCCCGGTTCTGCTCCTGACCAGCATCTCCGCTATCTCCTTGGTCTTCGGCCTCGCCGCGATCCATCGTCGCTTCCCGAGGGAGGCCGAGGAAGAATGAGTCCGCAGATCGTGGCCGCCGAGCGTGCGAAGCAGGTCCGCGACGCGGCAAGGGCGTGGCG
This sequence comes from Vicinamibacteria bacterium, assembly GCA_043754395.1. Taxonomy (GTDB): domain Bacteria; phylum Acidobacteriota; class Vicinamibacteria; order Fen-336; family JAGNNV01; genus JAGNNV01. Next base: position 11,987 of record JAYUUU010000080.1, on the reverse strand, counting down.
TGCCGCCGGTTTCGCTAGCGAGGCGGTGGTCGCACGCGTTCTCTCGCTTTACCCGGATGACCGAAGGCGTTTCGGCCCGGGGTTTCGCGCGCTCGCGTTTATCTTCACGGGCGTTTCCGTGTGGGCCATCTTCGGCTTGTCTATGGTTCTCCTCGAGCCGTCCGGGAGTACGAGTTGGGGGCTCTTGTGTTGCTTCTGGGCCGTGGTCTGCGTCGCGCTGACCGAGCTTCAGATGGGCCCTGGACGAAGAGCCGACGCGGGTGCGGAGAGGGCGACCGCGTACTCCGCGGTGGCCCTCGCCGTCCTCGGAGCCCTCGCCCTCTCGGATTCTGTCGGCAACGACTCCCTGCGCGGGTACTTCACCATCGCTCTCGCCGCGGGTTTCGTCTCCTGCCTGATTGGGGCAGCAAGATGGGGAGATCGCGCGCTCTCGGCGGGTGCCGCCATCACCGGCTTCGGCGTTCTCGCTCAGAGCAGCCACGGTCGGCTGCTCTGGATTATCGCGGCGACGGTGTTTTTGCCCCTTGGCCTCGCGTGTGCCCGCGAAGCGCGCTTTTCACCTTCACACCGGGACGGGCTGGCAGCTGCTTCGGCGGTAGCGATCCTTGCCCTTTACGGCGCGGTGCATATCTGGTCCTACGATCAGCGCCTGATCGAAGGCCTTCATTCTTATTCGCTCTCACAACCACCCCTTCCATACCGTCCGCTCTTCATCCTGGCGACCGCCTTGCTGCCTCCCCTGCTTCTGATCCTCGGCTGGCGGCGGCGGGAACCCCTGTTGCTCTACTCAGGCCTGGTCCTGATCGGCGCCTCGATCGCCACCATCCGGCTGTATCACGCGGTGATGCCGCTTTCCTTCGCTCTCATCCTGATCGGCAGCGCCTGCCTGGGCCTCGCCCTGGGGATTCGCCGCTGGCTTCGGTCGGGCCCGGCCGGAGAGCGTCACGGTTTCACTGCCGATCCTCTGTTCGACAACACCAACCGAAGCGAGGCGATCCGCTCCGTGGTCGCGGTGGCCTCCTTCACGCCCGCCGCGCGCATCGCTCCATCGGGGCCCGCCTTTGAAGGCGGCGGCGGTAGCTTCGGCGGTGGTGGAGCATCGGGAGGGTTTTGATGAAACAACTTGCATCTGCCATAGCCGTGGTCGCCGGCGCCACCAGGGGCGCGGGACGCGGCATCGCGCGCATGCTGGGCGAGGCAGGGGCTACCGTCTATTGCACCGGCCGCAGCACTCGCGAAGCCGGCGCCACTCCGGGCCGGCCGGAGACGATCGAAGAAACCGCGGACCTCGTGACGCGCGAAGGCGGCCGGGGAATCCCCGTGCGCGTCGATCACACGATCGAGGCGGATGTGGTGCGTCTGTTCGACCTGGTGCGCCAGGACTCGGGACGTCTCGACATCCTGGTGAACGATGTCTGGGGCGGCGACGATCTCACCGAATGGGGCACGCCATTTTGGGAAACGGACCTTGGAAAGGGCCGGAGGATCCTCGAGGCCGCGGTATGGGGCCACATCCTCACCGCGCGATACGCTCTGCCGCTCATGGTCGAACAGAAGTCCGGCCTGGTCCTCGAAATCACCGACGGGGATTTCCTCGGCTACCGCGGCACGTTCTTCTATGACCTCGCGAAAGTGAGCGCCATCCGGCTCGCCTATGCCCTCTCCACGGAGCTTCATGGCAAGGGCGTCACGGCACTCGCGGTGACGCCGGGCTTCCTTCGCTCCGAAGCGATGCTCGCCCGATTCGGCGTGACCGAAGAGAACTGGCGCGAGGGCGTTAAAGCCGACCCGCACTTCATCGCGTCCGAGACGCCTTGTTTCGTGGGCCGCGCGGTGGCGGCGCTCGCGTGCGACCCCAACGTCGGAAGCAAAGCGGGACAGGTCTTCGCGAGCTGGACGCTGGCGCGGGAGTACGGGTTCACGGATATCGACGGAGCGAAACCGGATTGGGGTACCTATTTCGGCGACCTCACTGAAGAGATCGCGAGTCGCGGCCCGGCGAACGACGATGAGCGCTTCCTGCTTCAGATGCGCGCCTTTCAGCTCGACTTCGACCCCGCCATCACCGAGGAGGCGCGAAAGCTCAGGAGTCTCTTGCGCGCGAAGTAATGCATCTGCATAGGATGCATCCGGCTCAGGCGGCCGGGGTATGCCTCACTAGAATCGACTCATGACGATGAAGCAGTACCGGATCGTTGACGGCCCGGCGGGGCGTCGGATCGAGGTGCCCTATCGGGGCGCCCGCCTCCTCCAGGAGCCGATGTTCAACAAGGGAACCGCGTTCAGTGAGGCGGAACGGGAGACCTTCGGCCTCAAGGGCCTCCTCCCCGACGGGATCAGCACGATTGAGGGACAGGAGAAGCGGGTCTACGCGAGCCTCATGAAAAAGCCGGACCCCCTGGAGCAATACATCGGGGTGATGGCGCTCCAGGATCGCAATGAACAGCTTTTCTACCGGCTGCTCCTCAATCACCTCGAGGAACTCCTGCCCATCGTCTACACCCCCACCGTCGGCCTCGCCTGTCAGGAGTACAGCCACATCTTCAGGCGCGCCCGAGGCCTGTGGATCACACCCGCTCACCGCGGTCAGATTCACGCCGTCCTCGGTCACGCTCCTTTCGATGATGTGCGGCTGATCGTCGTCACGGACAACGAGAGGATCCTCGGCCTCGGCGACCAGGGTGCTGGCGGCATGGGGATCCCCGTAGGGAAACTGGCGCTCTACACCGCGGCCGCCGGCATTCATCCCTCCCGCACTCTCCCGATCAGCCTGGATGTGGGCACCGACAATCAGGCTCTGCTCGACGATCCGCTTTACATCGGCTTCCGGCAGAAGCGTCTGCGTGGAGCGGACTACGATTCTTTGGTGGAAGAGTTCGTCCAGGCGGTGAAGAGCCGGTTCCCGCGCGCACTGCTGCAATGGGAGGACTTCAAGAAGATCACCGCCTTCACGCTCCTCGAGCGCTATCAGAAGGTCCTGCCGTCATTCAACGACGACATCCAGGGTACTGCCGCGGTGGCGGTGGCCGGCATGATGGCCGGCGTCCGTGTTTCTGGAATACCGCTCAAGGACCAGAGAGCCGTGATTCTCGGGGCGGGGGCCGCAGGGGTTGGGATCGCCCGCCTCATCCGGACGGCACTCATCACCGCGGGCATGCCCCCTGGCCTCGCGCGAGAGCGGATCGCGGTTCTCGACAGCCAGGGGCTTGTGGTCGACGACGCGCCGCTCGACACCCACAAGCGGGAGTTCGCGTGGACCGCGGCGATGGCGTCGGCGCACGGTATGGCAAAAGGATCGAAACGCGACCTTGAAGCCGTGGTGCGCGTGATGAAGCCCACCGTCCTCATCGGCACATCGGGCGAACCCGGGACGTTCACAGAGGGCGTGATCCGGGCCATGGGCGAGGCGGTCGAGCGGCCGGTCATCTTCCCGATGTCGAACCCCACGAGCAAAACCGAAGCCCATCCGAAGGACATCCTTGAGTGGACGAACGGGCGCGCGCTCGTCGCCACCGGCAGTCCCTTCGATCCCGTGACTCACGGCGGCCGCACCTTCAGGATCGGACAGGGCAACAATGCCTATATCTTCCCGGGCGTCGGCCTCGGGGCATTGATCTCGCAGGCACGCGAAGTCACCGACGAGATGTTCGCGGCCGCAGCTCTCGCCCTCGCTCACTCCGTCACCGACGAGGACATCGCTTCCGGCAGTCTGTTTCCGCGAGTGCGAGAACTCCGCCACGTCGCGGCGCGCGTCGCGGCGGCGGTGGTGAAGGTCGCGCGGGATCAGGGGCTTGGAAAGCCGATCAAGGATGAAGAGATCGAGAACGCGGTGAAGCACGCCATGTGGGAACCGAGCTACGTTCCCTACGATCCGGCCCCCTCGATGATGTAGGTGCTTGGAGGCCGGCGCTCGCGGTTTCCAAGGCGTTCTACTGAAGGCCGCGCATCACCGCGTCGGCCAGCGCCGGTCTCGCCTCGCGGATCTGGTTGTTCTCGCGCGTCGGATGCACCCGATTGGTGAGAAGGATGACGAAGACGCCGGTTTGAGGGTCCATCCACATCGAGGTGCCGGTGAAGCCGGTGTGTCCGAAAGCGCGCTTCGACATCAAAGTACCGGCCGACGAGTTCTCGCTCGGCGTATCCCACCCGAGCGCGCGCGAGGAGTCGGGCACCGTGCCGCGGGTCGTGAACTGAGCGACAGTTTCGGGTGCAATGTACCGGCGATTCTCGAAGACGCCGCCATTCAGAAGCATCGTGGCGAAGCGAGCGAGATCCGGAGCGGTGCCAAACAAACCGGCATGAGGCGCCACGCCGCCAAGCCCGAAGGCGTTTTCATCGTGGACCTCGCCCCACACCAGCCGCTTCCGCCATTCGTTGTCGATCTCGGTGGGAGCAATGCGCGGCTTAAGTGACTCGGGCGGGTTGTAGCCGGTATCGCGCATCTTCAGGGGTTCGAAGATCCGACGCTTCACGAAGGTATTGATGTCCACCCCCTCGGAACGCTCGAGGATGTCGCCGAGCATCATGACGCCGAGGTCCGTGTACACGGACTTCGTACCCGGCTCGTACTTCAAGTCCATGGGAAGGATGCGGTTCAAGTACTCCTTCGGGGTGTGCGCTTCTTTATAGAGCGGCGCCCACCAGTCGATGCCGGACGAATGCGTGAGGAGATGGCGAATGGTGATCCGGTCTTTCGACCCGCCGGTGAACGTCGAGAAATAGTCGCGCACCGGGCGGTCGAGATTCAGTCTCCCTTCGTCGACGAGCATCATCGACATCGTGGTGGTGGCGATCACCTTGGTCAGGCTCGCGAGATCGAAAAGCGTGTCGGTGGTCATCGGCGCCGCATCGGGCTCATACGTTCTTTTCCCGTAAGCCTTCAAGTGAACCAGGGCGCCGTCGCGACCGACCGCGACCACGGCTCCGGGAAATGCCTTGCGTTCGATGAACCGCTCCACCGTGGCGGAGACGTCGTCGAAGGTGCCCGGCTTGAACCCTTTGGTCTCCGGCGCGGCAGTGGCGAGCGTCATGGGGCGATGAGGGATCTTAAGACCATGGCCCACCGGAAAGAGATCGGGGAGGGTCACGGGGAGCTGGCCCGCGATGTCGAACTCTCCAAACAAGGCGGAAACCGCGGCTCGCTGAGCCGCGTCCACACCGCCATAGGCGGCGAGATAGACGGGTATCTCGGGCGCCTGCCGAAGCAGATAGGGCGACCCGAAGGCAAGGACGATCAGCGGCGAACCGCCCGTCGCGAGACGGGAGAGCAGTGCCGCGTGCGAACTCGCCATGTTCGCGGTGCCCTTGCTGGAGGTCACTCGGACGAAGGCGGAAACCACAACGTGAGAGAAGGCCCCGCGTTGCGCCTCGGCCACGATCTCCTCGCTCACCTGTGCGTTCAGGTCCGGCCCGACGTAGCGGTTCGTCGTCTTGACGTACCGGCGCGCGAACTCCGCCTCGGGAATACCCGAGATGTTGTCGTTGCGCACATCGGAGGACATGATGAGATGCAGGATCCGAAGCGGCTTCTCCACCGCGAGAGGGAGAACACCCCCATCGTTCTTCACCACGGTGATGGAGGCCTGCGTGATGCGGTTCGCTTCCTGAACATCCTCGGGCCGGCCCACGTTCTTGCCGATCTCGGCTTCGTCGACAAAACGGTTGCGGTCGAGGCCGAGGGATTCCTTCGTCTTCAAAAGACGCAGCACCGAGGCATCGATCTGCGACTCCGCAATCCGGCCATCGCGCACCGCGCGGGCGATCTCCCGCACCGCAACCTTCGCGTCCTTCGGCAAGAGGACGAGGTCGCAGCCGGCGAGAACCGCTCGCACCGCCGCCTCGCCCGACCAGGCGACATCGAGACCGCTCATCTCCATGGCGTCGGTGACGATCAGTCCCCGGTACTTCATGCGTTCGCGGATGAGCCCGGTGATGATGGGCCGCGACACGCTCGCGGGGTCGCCGCTCGGATCCACCGAAGGCACCGCGATGTGCGCCACCATGACCGCATCGACGCCCTGCTTGAAGATCGCTTCAAAAGGCGGCAACTCGACGCGGTCCAGCCGCTCCAGGTCCGAGGCGATCACCGGAAGAGTGAGGTGGGAATCGGTGGATGTGTCGCCGTGCCCGGGGAAGTGTTTCGCGGTCGAGAGAATGGCTCCTTCGCGCGCACCCCGAACGTAGGCCGAGGAGAGCCGCGCCACCAGGGCCGGATCCTCTCCGAACGAGCGGATGTTGATGACCGGATTGTCGGGATTGTTGTTGACGTCAGCCACGGGTGCAAAGGCCCAGTGAATGCCGATAGCGCGCGCTTCACGACCGGTCACAAGGCCCGCGAAATAGGCGGCCTCCTCCGATCGCGTGGCCCCGATGGCCATGGCGTAGGGGATCGGAACGACGCCGCGCCGCACGCGGAAAGCGAGGCCTCGTTCGAGATCGGCGCCCACGAGCAGGGGGATCTTCGAGCGGCGCTGCAGGTCGTTCAGAATTTTCGGGGCCGCGTAGACGTCGGACTCGAAGATCGTGATCTGACCGATCTTCAGCGTCTCGACTTCCTCGATCAGCGCTTGATATTCGGGAGACCGGGGATTGGTATAGATACCGAAAGCCCGGACGCCGATCATCTGCGCCACCTTCTCTTCAAGGGTGAGGAGGCTGAGGGTTTTCTCGGCCCAACCCGACAGGGTCGGACGCGCGGCGCGGGGCGCTTCGGCCGGCGTGGGTTGCGGAGCGATGGGCCGAAGACACGAGCCGGAGACGAGGCCCAAAGTGAGGAAGATGGTGGACGCGGTCAGCGGCCCGACATGCCTGGAGGCCATTGGGACAGATGCTAGCAGTTGGGCCCTCGGGGCGGGCCACCCCGACTTATGGGCCACGTCGACCGGCGCTTAGCCGAGAATGCGGCGAGCGACCGCGGAGACGAGGGGCGGCACATCGTCGGACTGAGCGAGCTCTCTGAGATCGCCCGGGTTCATCTCCGCGATGAGGGCGAGCGAAATCGGATGCGGTGTGATGGTGCTGCGAACGATCGCGCGCCGCACCGGATAACTAAGGGCCCACCGATGCACATGGAGAATCTCTGACGCGATTTCGCGCGGCGCTTCCGGTTTTTCAAGGATCTCGCACAGATCTCCATCACGGAGGCGCGGATTGTGCAGTCCGGAGGCCCGAACCCGCGCGTCGGCGAACAGGAGAAGGCGGCTCGCCACCCGTCTCGGGCCGATTCTCGCGAGGGTGATGAGGTCGCCAAGCCGCATGGCGTTCATACCCTCGATCAGAAGCGCTTCCGCTTTCTGACGAACCGCGGGTGCGAGTTCAGCAGCAACCGCGACCTCCGCGAGGTCTCGCCAGCTGAGCCCGGGAAGTGCCTGGAGTGCTGTGCGGGGCGCGGTCGAGGCCGATCGCGCGATCGCGCCGAGAACGGTCTGGCGGGTTCCAAACCGCGACTTCTCCATCACGAAAGCACTCACCTCGGATGGAATCCGTCCGCGCAAGGCGTATCGAAGGTCGAGATCGGTGATGGTCTCGTCGGCCAGGAGTCGGGAGAGACGATCCGGGTCGCCCGCGCTCTCCATGAGAGCCTGACGCAGGTCGGATTTCGCGTCAGTCAAAACGGATTTGAACCGCGCTCCGGGTCAGACAGTGCGGACCGGAAAGCCTCCGCAACCGACTGAGCAGTTTCAAGGTTCGAGAAAGGCCGGATCGCGGCCACGCCGCGAGCGCCCGCATCGATGATCGCCCGGCAATTCCTCGGCACAATCCCCCCCACCGCGATCACGGGTAGCCCAAGACCCCGAACCATTTCGCGCCATCCTTCAACACCGATGGCGTGGTCACCTTTGCCGGGCGTTTCGTAGACCGGCCCCAGCATCACGAAGTCCGCTCCTTCGTCCGAGGCGCGCACCAGGCCCGCGAGGTCGTGCCGCGACACCGACACCGAGAGCTCTGGAAAGTCTCGCCGGACGGCCTTTGGATCGAGGCCTGATTCCGGAAGGTGAACGCCGCAGGCTCCGGCGCGCTCGGCGATGTCGGGGCGGGAGTTCACAATGACGCGACGCGCATCACCCACCTCGGCGATGACCTCGCGTACCAGTGCCATGAGAGAACGGGACGAAAGCCCTTTCGCGCGGACCTGGACAAGATCAGCGCCCCCGCGAATCGCCTGGCCGGCCGACAGGCCGCCTCCCGGGCCGATAATCGCCATGAGAACCGGGCGATTCACTTGGACCATTTCCGACAGCCTGGGATTCAAGCGACGCGACCTACTCGGGCCCTCGCCGGAAGAGGATGTGAGTCAGGTCGAGTGCGGCGGCCGCGAGATTGACCAGGCCGAGACCGCTCACCGCACCCCTGAACCAGGGGGCTAGAAGGACTTCGCGCAACAGGGTGGACGTCGTGAGGGCCGGGTGGTTCTCCCACAGTGACGTCCAGGGCGCCAGCACAAGCGTCGCGCCAACCATCAGGGAACTGATGAACTGAATCAGTCGAACCGCCACCACGTGGAATCTCTCGCTGGCCACGACGGCGGTTCAGGGCAACCTGGGACTCTGATCAGACGCGATCACGCCCCTACCGGTCAGACCCGAGACTGGAGGTCCCTCAATTTGTCGGACGCGTCGCGGAACGTTGGGTCCTCGCGAACCAGATCGCCGAAGGTGGCGGTCGCCTTGGCGACATCGCCCACCGCCTCCCAGGCGACGCCGAGATCGTAGCGAAGGCCGCGGTATTCCTCGGGCTCGCGGCCGGGAACCAGCAAGCCCCGTTCGTACCACTGGACCGCCACGTCGGCCATGCCCTTCTCCATGAAGCAGATGCCGATCATGCTGGAGCACTCGAGAGAGCGCTTCGGATCTTTCGCAGCGAGCTGGAACTCGGCGATCGCCTCGTCGACCAGTCCCATTTCCTTGTAGGCGATGCCGAGGTTGTAGCGCGTGTCGTAATCGCCTTCGGTGAGCTGGGAGTCAACCCCCTTCTTGAACTCGTTGAAGACATCCTGCAGGCCCTGGTCTTCGAAGCTCGACGAGCGCGTGGTGTCGACCGGGACTTCCTCGAGTGCCGGCTGAGCGTCGAAAAGTGCTGAGAGTTCGGCTCCAAGGTCGATGCCGCCCGAATCGCCGACGGGGGCGGCATCCGCCACGCGCATGTTGACACCGGGCGGCGTTTCCGCGGGTGGCGGCTGGGCCGGGAGGTCGTCGAAGGAAAGGCCCCCGAGGAGGTCGTTCTCGTCGGCGGCCGCGGCGGCTTGAGGAGGAGGTGCGGCCGCGCGCGAAGCGGGCGCCGCCGCGGGGGCAGGCGGAGTTGCCTGTGCTGGCGCTGGTTTGTGTGGCTTGGGTGGCGGCTCGGCCGCGGCCTTGAGGTCGAGTCCGAGACTGGAGGCACGCTCCTCGAGCAAGGCGTTGCCGGGGAAACGGGAAACCGCATCTTTGAGCACGTCCTTCGCATCATCGACGAAGCCGAGTGCGATGTACGAGTCGACTTCCTCGACGGCTTTCGCGATTTCGGGGTCCACCGCTGGTGCGGCGAGAGCGAAGGGCCGGGAGATCGAACCCGACGCGAAGGCAGTATCGGGGCCGGGTGCCTCGGCCTCGGGAAGGGACAACTCGGCCGCAGGCTCTTCCTCGGCCATATCACCAAAGCCCGCGGCCATCGCGGCTGCTTCGGCGAACTCATCGGCTCTCGTCCCACCCGGGGCATCAAAAGAAAGCTCGGCTTCAGCCGTGGGGGAAGGCGACGCGTCGTCCTCGACACCGACTTCGAGATCAAGCTCTTCTTCCTCGTCCGCGACGGCCGGGACGCCCTCGAAGGAGGGGGCTTCTAGGACCGCCGGTTCGACACTCGCCTCGAGGGCCTCGAAAGCGGGAGCCGATTCCTGAACCGCGTCGAGCGAGAGTTCGCCCTCGGGCTCCATCGCCTCAGCCTCGAGAGCCGGCGCCTCAGCCTCAATGTCTGCAGATGCGGTGGCGGAGATGCCCGGCCAAAGTTTCTCCGCCTCGTCGCCAAGCATCTTGGCGAGGCTTTCGTTCCCGTCCTTCTCGGCGACACTCTTGAGCCAAAGGCACTCGCGGGCCGCTTCTTCGTTCCGTTCAGTTTCCTTGAAGATCTCCTTCTTCTCGAACCGCCCGTCGAAGATGTTCGGGAAACGAACGAGAACGAGATCGACCTGCTCCTCCGCCTTGTCGAGAAGTCCGTACTTGCGGAAGACACGGGACTCCGCCAGATGCTCCTCGATGAACTCGCGGTCGGTGTTGGAGGAGGCCGACATGCCCTGGGGCCGGACGATCGCGCCCGTATCGAACTCGAGTCCATCGAGGTCGGAGGCGCCTATGGTCGCAGTCGGGGGCGGAAGGGCTTGCTCGCTCGCGGCTTTCTTCTCTATCGCGACCTTGGCGGGTCCCGAGAGCACCGACGACCCCTTCTTCGTCCGCAACGATTCGAGCTTCGCCTTGAACTGCTCGTTCTCGGGCTCCACCTCGACAAGCTGCGAAGCGGTGTCCTCGGCCGCCCGGTTGCTGCCCATGGCGAGGTGCGCTTCGAGAAGGTTGCTCAGGGCCTGAACAATCGCCCGGTCGTTCTGGCGGATGCGCGCCACCTCCACGAGCTTCTGGAGGGTCCGGACGTGCTGGGGCGAGCGACTCGTGATCTGGAGGAGCAGATTGGAGGCTCGATCCGCATCGCGTTTGAGCAGGAGCTGCTCGACGAGGGGAATCACCGAGTCGTAGGCCTCGTCGGCGCGCCCCTGAACTGCGTAGATCTGGACCAGGATGATGCGCGCTTCCTGGCTGTTGGGCGATTTTTCGAGGACCGCCTCGAGAGTCGACTGGGCATCGCTCACCCGCTTGGCGCCCAGATACGCCTGGCCGAGCTGCATGAGGCTTTCGGGCGAGTGGTCCTGTGCGGTTACTTCCTCGAGGTACGCGATCGCCTTGTCATAGCTGCGCTGGGCGAGATGCACCTTCCCGAGATGACCCTTGACCTTGACGCCATTGTCGATCTTGAGCCCCTTCTCGAGGACCTGGATCGCTTCCGCCGGGTGGCCCTTGAGATTCAGCTCCTCGGAGATCGCGATGTACTCGTCCACCGCCTTGGCGGTCGAGCCTTCCTTCGTGTAGATGTCGGCGAGCCGCGAACGCGTCTTGAGGTCGGCCGAGTCGATCTCGACCATCTTGCGCAGGGTCTCCGCCGCTTCCTTCAAGCGTCCGCGCTTGAGTTGATCTTCGGAGACGATCTGGTACTGGCCCTTAGCCTCCATGACCAGGCCCTGCTTGGCGTACAGGTCGGCGAGTTTCGCGTAGGGCTCGACCACGGAGGGGTCGAGCTTGTTGATCTTCTTCCAGATCGCGATGGCCTTCAGGTGGAAACCGTCGCGGGCGTAGAACTCGGCGACCTTTGCGTATTCGTCGCCCGCCTCGCGCATCTTTCCGATCTTCGCGAACAGGTCCCCGATCTTGTTGATCGTGTTCCAATCGCGAGGGTTGTCCTCGAGCAACTGGCGATAAAGAGGTATCGCCTGGTCGAGTTTCCCTGCCTTTTCCGCCTTCTCGGCTTCCTGGCGGGTCTTAATCGGATTGATCTTGGCCAATTGGGTGTTTGCTTGGAAGGCTTCTGAGGGGGTGAGGGGTGAAGGTTGTAATTATCTCTGGAGAGAGCTCAAAAGAGCCATCCGGTGCGCTCAATAAATGACATTCGGTGAAACGGGGTTGGACCAAGAGTTCTCAAGGCCTCGAGGTGTGCGGCGCTCCCATAACCTTTGTTCTCCCTCAGGCCGAAGCCAGGACAGGTGGCATCCCACTCTTCGATCATACTGTCTCTTAGAACCTTGGCAATGATCGAGGCGGCGGCGATCGACACCGAAAGTGCGTCGCCTTTGACGATCGCTTTCTGAGGAATTCCGTTCAGGGGTTCGTCCGTCCCGTCAATCAGAACGAGTGCGGGCAAGACCTTCAATCCAGCCACCGCCCGTCGGATCGCGAGATGGGTAGCCATGCGGA
>JAYUUU010000079.1:0-5297 GCA_043754395.1 Vicinamibacteria bacterium | reverse complement strand
TGATGGTCTGGCTGACCGGGCACGAATCGGAACAGAACCGGTTCCCGAACAGGTCGCGGCCGGCGAAGACCTCGTGGCAAAGACGGCCAAGCGCGTGGCCGGCGGTCCGCTCCATCAAGCGTTCGGCGCCCTTGTTCCAGAAAATAATCCGGTGGTTCTGGTCACTGGCAAAAGCGGCGGGCGAACCGGCGGAGAGCAAATCAAGCAGGTCGGTGGACTGTGATCGATTGCGGCCTGATGCGTGTGTATCAGGCGGAGCGGACGTTCGGCTCAGAGCGCGGTTCGCACCTGCGACTAATAAGTGAAACCCCACCTTGGCGACTCTAGGGAGTGTTTCGGACAGGCTCTGTGCGGTGACGCACCGAGCCCCTTTTTGCGGCATGGAATGTTCAAGGCTTCGGGATGTGCAGCGTTTTGCTGATCATCAGGGACCCCGAAAGCACGAACAGCAGCACCAACGGGTGCAGTGTGTAGGACACGATGTCCAAAGCACCGCCGGGAATACTCTCGCCCACGCGCCCGGCCCAGGTGAGCCCCATCAGCCCCAGGACCAGCAGGACGCTCGAAGGAATCGGCGTGCCCTCGAAGTAGGTGACTTTGCCCGCGTCCTGCGACATGGCTTCGGCGGTGATGTTGTAGCGCGCGAGGCGGGAGATGCCGCAGGTCACGAAGTACAAAAGGCACAAGGCGTCCCCCAGCCCGCGGAAGCCGAGCGCGAAGGCGAGGCAGGCGGGGGCTGTGCCGAAGCTGATGATGTCGGCCAGCGAGTCGAGCTCGCGGCCCATGGCGGACGCGGTGTGGCGCCAGCGCGCCACGCGACCGTCGAGGACGTCGAAAACGAGCGCGAGCACGATGAAAGCACCCGCAGCGTAGCTCTTTCTATCCGAATTCTTGGCGATGTGCGACATCGCGAAGAAGATCGCGGCGGTGCCGCAGGCGCCGTTAAGCAGCGTGAACATGTCCGCGAGATGGAAGTCACGGATCATCGAGAAGTGCCGCGTCATTTCAGGGTCTGGCAGCCAGGGCGGAACCGCTACAGAAGGAAGGTCTGGTGGTCTGCGATGAAGTCGCTGACCTGTTGCGTCGTCTCTTCGGCGGAAAGCAGGTACCGCTTCTGAACGAGTTCGGTCAGCGACCCTTGGTGTTTGTCGAGAGCCAGGAGATCCTCCTCCGTCAGGCGCTCCCAGCGGACAGCGGCATCCCGAATCTCGGCCCTCCATTTTTCGTTCGCGAGGTCGACATCCGGCATAACGACATCCGCAGCCGGGAGGGTAGCGTCTGACTCCCTTGGCGGGGGCGGCTCATCCTCGCTGATGGCCTCGACATTCTCCCGGACGATGTGCCTGGGTTCGGTCGGGGGGCTCGCCGTCTCGAGTTCCTCATCTTCGTTTCCGTCAGCGTCGCTCAGCCTATGGCTTGCCGAACTGTCGACGGTCCTGTCACTCGGATCGGCTTTCATGGTCTATCAAGAATGCGCTTCGCCGCGGGGCCCGTCTGTGCGCCGGCGAACAAGAAGAGAGAATGGATCCCGCAGGCGGATGCCCTTGCGCGGCAGCTCCCTTATGACGACGGCCGACGGTACAGCATGTACGAAAAACGTCCGTGCAGCCACGCCTCACCGGTGACGTCATTGTGCTGTGGGTCGATAGACTCGTCGTGCACGTGAGCGTAGTCGCCGCCGAGGCGCGCGATCTCCTGAACCAGCCGAGTATGCACGTTCGCCATGAGGTCTTCGTAGCACCGGTCCCACAGTTCATCGCGGGTGCCGATCCTGCCTGAAACACGGCGACTGATCGCTTCCACGGTGTGGTCGGCCATTAACTCCGCAGCCAGGGGGGGGAGTTCCCGGTGCCAATAAACGGTCTTGCCGTCCTTCTCGCTTGGTATCGCGGTCATGATGGCCTCCGCCTTCGATCAATTCGGACGTCCACCCACCCCATGCGTCTTACGGCTGATGTTCAGCGCCGCCGGTAAGGATGACTTTGAGCGCGCCCTCTTGGGCCGCATTGCCGAACGTGTCGTACGCCCGCATGATGTCGTTCATTGAGAAACGATGGGTTACGAGCTGCTTCGGCAACAGTTTGCCCGATGCCACGACCTTGAGCAGCATGGGTGTGGTGACGGTGTCGACGAGGCGCGTGGTCAGAGCGATGTTGCGGTCCCAGAGTTTCTCGAGATGGAGTTCCACTGACTTGCCGTGGACGCCCACATTCGCAATACGTCCGCCGGCCGCCACGATTGCTTCGCAGATCGCGAAAGTGGCAGGAATCCCAACCGCTTCGATAGCCACATCGACGCCCGAGCCGTCCGTCAGTTTCATCACCGCATCGGCGGCGTCCCCATCGCCGCTGTTGATCAGTGTGGTTGCCCCGAGCTTTTTCGCGACGGCCAGGCGTTTGTCGTCGAGGTCGATCATGATGATCGCCGCCGGTGAGTAGAACTGTGCGGTCAAAAGAACCGCAAGGCCCACGGGGCCCGCGCCCACGATAGCGACGGTGTCTCCCGGCTTCACCTGCCCGTTCAGCACCCCGCACTCAAAGCCCGTGGGCAGGATGTCGCTGATCATCACCATGGCTTCTTCATCGGCGTCTTTCGGGAAGTGGTAGAGGCTTCCGTCCGCGTGGGGGATCCGCACGTATTCAGCTTGAGTGCCGTCGATCATGTAACCCAGAATCCAGCCACCGTTTCGGCAGTGGGAGTACATGCTGCGTTTGCAGAAATCACATTTCAGGCAGGCGGTCACGCACGAAATGATGACCTTGTCTCCAACCTTGAATTCCGAGACGCCCGGTCCGACCTGCTCGACCACGCCAATACCTTCATGGCCCAGGATCCGCCCATCGATGACGAGAGGCAGGTCTCCCTTCAGAATGTGAAGGTCGGTTCCGCAAATCGTTGAAGTGGTCACCCGAACGATCGCATCGCCCGGATCCTGGACTACAGGTCGAGGTTTGTCCTCCCATGCGCGTTGGCCCGCGCCGTGGTAGACGAGGGCTTTCATGGTGGCGCGGTTTGCGGGCGTTGCCCCGTTGGTAGCCACGGGATTTTTCTTGGCAATTTTCACTGAGTTCTCCTTAAGGCGGCGATCGTCTCGCGGAAATCAGCGTAGGTGATGGAAGAGAGCGTCGTCGGTGCGGTGAACCACCCACGCCGTCGCTCAAAAGTAGCCTGGTCGGCACATTTTTCACTGAGTTAACGCGGGCGACGCTTGCGGTTCCCATGGGCTTCTTAGCCTTCCGTTCCATGAAGAGAACCATCGTGACGGGAATCGTTTGGACCCTGCTTTCAAGCCTCGCATTCGCACAGGGCTTTTTCTACAAAGAGGTGGTGAAGGACGGCCGCATCTACGTCTTCAACCTCGGCGCTGAATATGAACGTTGGGCCGGCACGGGCGAGACCGGCCGGACCATCACCAAACTCAACTACGGTCCCGCGGGCGAAACCGTGGTTTTCGACTCCGAAGAGGCGATCGACCTCTACAACTTCAAGCACGGTGTGGCGGAAGTGGTCACCAAACCGAAGCCGCCCCGGCTCGAACTCGTGTGGCGTGACGGAAAGACGCGGATCACCACCGACAACGCTTACCTCGAGATGTCGACGCGCCTTCAGATGCGTTACACCCACGAACTTCCCGATGATTCGGTCCAGCTCGCCGGCACGGCCGCGAAGGGTGACGACAAGGGTTCGTTCCGGATTCGCCGGGCGAAGTTCAAGCTCGAAGGCTGGGCGATGAAGCCCTGGCTCACCTACGAATTCCAGCTCAATATCCCGGGCGTCACCGGGACGAACGCCGGAGCGATTCTCGAGGATGCCTCGATCGACGTCGATGCCACGAAGGGTCGCAATCTGTTCCGGATCCGGTTCGGCCAGTTCAAGCCCGCCTGGGGCCGCCAGGAAATGACCTCGTCCGGATCGCAGAGCTTCGTCGACCGCTCCGAGGTCTCGAACCAGTACGCCCGCGGGCGCGAAACCGGCATGGCCCTTTGGGGCACGACGTCGAACAGCAAGCTCGAGTGGCGCGCCTCAATCTCGAACGGCAACAGCATGACCCGCACCGCCAACGACAACGATGCATTTCAGTACAACGCTCGTCTGATGTTCCAACCAAGCGGCCGCCAGGCCCTGGTCCAGCGCGCCTGGGTGTCGGGGCCGTTCTATTCGGAGGGCGACTTCGAATCGACCGACTTTCCCCTCTTCGCGATCGCGGCCAATTTCGAGAAGAATGACTTCCACCGCACAACCACCGCGAACGATCTGAAAGACACGGTCTACGGCTTCGACCTCATCTACAAGTACAAGCGCATGTTCGCCACCGGCGAGTACTACATCCGTGAACGCACTCCCGAGACGGGCTCAAAGTTCCGCTCGGATGGTTTCTTCGCGCAGGCGACGTACCTGCTCACCGCGCGACGGATGTGGGAAGTGGGAGTGCGCTACGGCCAGTTCGATCCCACTGACAAGACCGCGGCGAATCTTCGCAAGGAGCTTAGAGGGGTCGTCTCCTACTACTACGGCCGTCACAACATGAAGGTACAGGCGGACTTCGGGCAGTTGAAAGACCAAGGAGCCAACTCAGGTAAGGGTACTAAAAACAACGAGTTCCGGCTTCAGTCGCAGATTGTCTTTTAGCCAGGGTCCAAGGGCTTCCGCCGGATACGCAAGAGTGTGCGCCACGGCTAAGCCCTTGCTACTTAACTCAGAACTAACACGCGCTTAACCCACCCTCCTTCTGTGCCCACTAGCGTGGCCCGCGAATCGCTAAACCCCTCCAAGGTGAACCCTATGAACCGATATCTACCGACCGCTGCACTCACTATCCTGCTCGCCACCGCCGTCCAGGCTCAGCAGATTCAAGTGGACCCCGCCCTCCCGTCCTATCAAAAGGTGAGCGGCATCTCGGGCAATCTCAACAGCGTCGGCTCCGACACCATGAATAACCTCATGACCCTTTGGGCCGAGGCTTTCACGAAGATGTATCCGAACGTGAAGGTTCAGGTGGAAGGCAAGGGGTCTTCAACCGCTCCCCCGGCCCTGATTGCCGGCACCGCGCAGTTTGGCCCGATGTCGCGCGCGATGCGCTCCACGGAGATCGATCAGTTCGAGCAGAAGTACGGCTTCAAGCCGGCGCAGTTCCGCACCTCGTACGACGCGCTTGCGGTGTATGTCAGCAAGGACAATCCGATCGAGAAGCTCACGCTGTCGCAGGTCGACGCCATCTTCTCGAAGACACGCCGCCGGGGTTACAAGACCAACGTGACCACCTGGGGCCAGCTCGGCCTCACCGGCGACTGGGCGAA
>JAYUUU010000078.1:0-5085 GCA_043754395.1 Vicinamibacteria bacterium | reverse complement strand
TGGGTCCCGGGTGCTTTCGGACTTCTGCTTCGGAAGCTCTTCTATCCCTCGCTCCTCGGTTCGTGCGGCAGGGGCGTGATCTTCGGCCAGGGCGTGGCGCTGAGGCATCCCCGCAAGATCCACATCGGCGATGGGACCGTCATCGATGACCACGTCCTGCTCGACGCGAAAGGCGTCGCGAACCAGGGGATAAGGATCGGCGATAACGGCTTCATCGGCCGCAACTCGATTCTCTCGTGCAAGGACGGCGACATCGTGCTTGGAAGTCACATCAACATCGGTTTCAACTGCGAGATCTTCTCGTCGTCCCGCGTCGAGGTGGGCGACTACGGCCTCTTCGCGGCGTACACCTATGTGGTGGGCGGCGGCCACGATCACACCGACCTTGGGGCGGTAATGATCGACCAGCCGCGTCCGTCTGCAGGCGTCGTCATCGGGCGCAACGTCTGGCTGGGTGCTGGAGCGAAGGTGCTTGACGGCGTCACCCTCGGCGCGAACGTTGTTGTGGGTGCGGGTGCGGTAGTGAACGAATCGCTGCCGGACTCGGTGATCGCGGCAGGCGTGCCCGCGAAGATCATCAAGCGCCGCGACGATCTCTCGTCCCAGCGTCAGGCATGAGCCGCGTCCTCGTCGTTACATCATCGGCGCCCTTCGTCCGTGGCGGACACATGGTCATCGCGGAAGAGACCGTGGCCGCGTTCCGTCGCGCCGGCCACGAAGCAGAGATCTTTGAGACGCCGACAAACCGCTTCGGGCGCCAGTTCGACGCCTATGAGGCGACGCGGCTCACGGACGTCTCGGAGGGTGCGGATGGACGCGCCATCGATCAGATCATCACCATGCGCTACCCCGCCTTCGCGCTGCGCCATCCGAGACATGTCTGCTGGCTGACCCATACGATGCGCGAGTACTACGACTTGTGGGACAGCGTGATGGCGGGCTTCGGCCGCAAGGGACGTTTCAAGGAAACGGTTCGTCGCTTCTTCATCCACCGACTCGATCGCCGCCTTCTCACCCGCAACGTGTCGAAACTCTTCACCATTTCTCAGACCGTCACGGACCGGCTCCAGCACTTCATCGATGTCCCTTCGACGGTGCTTCATCCCCCCGCTCCCGCGCGTGACTATCGCTGCGAGGGCTACGAGCCCTACGTTTTCGCGGTAAGCCGCCTCCATGCATTGAAGCGCATGGACCTGCTTATTGAGGCGATGGCGGCGATGAAGGACCGTTCACTGCGCGCGGTGATCGCCGGCGAAGGTGACGATGCGGCCCGGCTGCGCACGTTGATTCGCGAGAAGGGCCTCGAAGCGCGCATCGATCTTGTCGGTCCGCTTTCCGAAGGAGCGAAGCTCGATCACTTCGCCCGCTGCCGCGCCGTCTACTTCGCGCCCCAAAACGAAGACTACGGCTTCGTCACTCTAGAGGCGATGTCGAGCGGGAAGGCCGTGCTCACCGCCACAGATTCAGGCGGCCCCACCGAACAGGTGGAGCCGAACTCGACCGGATGGATCCTGAGGCCCGAGCCCGCGGCGTTCGCGGAGACGCTCGACCAGCTCGCGGGCGACCCAGGCCTTGCCGAGCGCGTGGGCCGGAATGGTCTCGCGTACGCCGCGCGCCACACGTGGGACGGCGTGGTTCGGACTCTACTTCCGGCCTGATCCGAAGATCCGGCGCAGGGCAGGTTTCCCTGCCCCGGCCGGCAGGGCCGTTACAACGGTGAGCCGCTGCGACGGATTCCGCGGAAGAGCGGGGTAAGGGAAAGATTGACGTCTGTGAATGTGGCTCCATCGACCGTGGTCGTGAACTGTCGGCCGGTGTTGACGTCGCTGAAGCCCAGGGTGATGTCGATGCGATCGAAATCATCCGAATTGAAACGGAAGACAAGGTTGTATGCGGTGTTCGAATTCGGGGTGATGCGCGTTGCCCCCGCGGTGCGGATGACATCGGCGCCCGCTTCGATGCGTTCGATCTCCCTCCCGTTGAGGAAAAACGCCATCCGCGCGAAATTCCAATCGGCAGTGCCGCCGCCGGTTTCACGGATCCGAAGCGGCGTTTCCATCGCGATCGAGAACGTGCGATTGGCACTCGGGTGAATCACGAGAGCGCCATTTCCGGTGGCCGCAATGGCGGCGGCCGCGGGTGTTGGCGTGGCGACGGCAACGGGCGTGGGCGCCGAGGGTGACGACCCTCCGCAGCCCACGAGAAAGACCATGCCGAGAACGACGAGAATGAGACCGGCGGCTCGGTTGGATACGAGTGTCTTGCGTTGCATGTGTGTTCTCCTTTGTTTGAGCCGCGAATCTGCGGCCTTGCGAACACGCTACGCAGCCTCCGAGCCGTTCTGCGGTCCGCGTGTGACAGTTAGCCTGCTGACACAAATAAGCGTCGCCTGACGGCTTCCTTCGGTTTGACGTTTGTGTCCAACTCACTTGGTAGTTGGGGAGGGCGCTCGCTCATTGATGCTCCCCGGTAGACTGTCCCTCAAGTTCAGGAGATCACCATGGCCAAGACCGAGACCAGCACGACTGCGAAGACCGCCGATGAAGGTCGCGAACTGAAGCCGTATACGACGATCTCGGGCCGGCCCATCGAGCCGCTGTATCGACCTGAAGATGTCAAGAGCGTCGACTACGACCGCGATCTGGGCGACCCCGGCTCCTATCCCTTCACGCGCGGCGTGCACAAGACCGCCTATCGCGGCAAGACCTGGACGATGCGCCAGTTCGCGGGATTCGGATCCGCCGCGCAGACGAACGAACGATTCAAGTACCTTCTCGCCCACGGCTCAATGGGCCTCTCGGTCGCTTTTGACCTGCCGACACTGATGGGCCGAGATCCGGATCACCAGCTGTCCCTCGGCGAGGTGGGCAAGTGCGGCGTCGCGGTGACCTCGCTCGAAGACATGGAAACGCTCCTAGACGGCATCCCCTTAGGCGATGTCACCACGTCGATGACCATCAATTCGCCAGCCCCTATTCTCGTTGCCTTCTACATGCTGGTGGGCGAGAAGCAGGGCGTTCCCGCCGACAAGCTTGCGGGTACGATCCAGGCAGACATCCTGAAGGAGTTCATCGCCCAGAAGGAGTACATCTTTCCGCCGAAGCAGAGCATGCGCCTGCTCATCGACATGATCCAGTACTGCACGCAGACCATGCCGAAGTGGAACACCGTCTCGATCTCCGGCTATCACATCCGCGAAGCCGGTTCGACCGCGGCGCAGGAACTCGCCTTTACCCTGCGCGACGGCATCGAGTACGTGCAGTGGTGCGTGGATCGCGGGATGGACGTCGACTCCTTCGCGCCGCGTCTCTCTTTCTTCTTCAACTCTCATTCCGACTTCTTCGAAGAGATTGCGAAGTTCCGTGCGGCCCGCCGCATCTGGGCGCGCACCATGCGCGAGCGTTTCGGAGCGAAGAACCCGCGCTCGTGGATGTGCCGCTTCCACACCCAGACCGCGGGCGTGTCCCTCACCGCTCAGCAGCCGGTGAACAACGTGGCGCGCACCGCGATTCAGGCCCTCGCCGCGGTTCTTGGCGGCACCCAATCGCTTCACACGAACTCCCTCGATGAAGCGCTCGCCCTTCCCACCGAAGACGCCGTGACCATCGCGCTTCGCACCCAGCAGATCATCGCGGAGGAGACGGGTGTCGCTCACACCGCGGATCCGCTCGGCGGTTCGTACTTCGTGGAAAAACTCACGAACGACATCGAAGCTGAGGCGATGGAGTACATCCGCAAGATCGACGCCATGGGCGGCATGGTGGCCGCGGTCGAGAAGGGCTTCCCGCAGCGCGAGATCGGCGAGGCCTCGTATCGCTTCCAGCAGTCGATGGAACGAGGCGAGAAGATCGTGGTCGGAGTGAACGGCTACACCATGGAGGAGAAACCCTTCGACATCCTCTACATCGACGAGACCACCGCGCGCGAACAGACCGCGCGCGTCGTGTCGCTCAAGAAGAGGCGCGACAACGCGCGGGTCGAGAAGGCGCTCGAGGCGCTCAAGGTGGGCGCCAACGGGACCGCGAACCTCATGCCGCTGATCGTCGAAGCCAGCCGCGCCTACGCCACCATTGGCGAAATGTGCGATGCGCTCCGCGAGGTGTTTGGAGAGTACGAAGAATCTCCGACGTTCTGAGGACCGCCGTTCCGTCATTGCGAGGAAGCCCATCGATGGAAGGCGACGAAGAAGCTCAGCCAAGCGGACCGCGACCGTCATTGCGAGGAAGCTCATCGGTCGAAGGCGACGAAGCAATCCCCGAAGCCTCAAGCCTGACCGCGGTGACCCGATGCGTCGCACTTTGGTGCGCCCGCGCGGCGGTGCTTTTGTGCGCCATCGTCGGATTCACCCTCCTGGCTTGGGATGAGCCGCGGGCAGCCGGCCCTGCGAACGTACCGATCGACCTCACGGTCAGCGAGGGTACCTCGATGTCGGTAGCGGTGTCGCCGGATGGACAGACCCTCGCCATCGACCTTCAAGGCAGCATCTGGACTCTGCCTGCGACCGGCGGCGCGGCGAAGCGCATCACGGACATCTTCAACGATGCGCGACAGCCCGTGTGGTCGCGCGACGGGAAGTCGCTCACGTTCTTCGGCTATCGAGACGGCGGTTACGACCTTTGGTCGATCAACCCCGACGGTTCGAACCAGCGCCAACTGACCTGGGGAAACTTCGACGACCGAGAGCCCGTGTGGTCGCATGATGGAACCCGCATCGCGTTCTCGTCCGACCGCGGCGGTGCGCTGGGCAGCGACTACAACATCTGGATTCTCGATGTCCAAAGCGGCGCGATGCGGCAGATGACGAAGGATCCGGGCGACGACTACATGCCCGCATGGTCGCCTGATGATCGGGAGATCGCTTTCACCTCGACCCGCGAGAACGGCCGATCGATCTGGGCGGTGGCGTTCGGTGATGGCGCCGAGCGCAGGATCACGGAACCGAAGATCCGGGCCGACGCGCCCTCATGGAGCCCCGGGGGCGATCTGGTTTACCACGCGTCGGGTGGAGGCCAGAGCCGGCTCGAGGCTTCAGGAAAATCCCTCACCGGAACCGAGAATGCGTTCGCATTTCGAGTGTCGTGGGTC
>JAYUUU010000077.1:0-6667 GCA_043754395.1 Vicinamibacteria bacterium | reverse complement strand
GAGACGTCGCGCCGCGGCGAGTTCGCGACCGGCATCCTCTACGTCGAGCCCGACAAGCAGGACTACCTGGAGATGCTCGGCGTCGTCGACGAGCCGCTGGCGTTCCTGCCCGACTCGAAGACGCGCCCCGGCAAGGCGGCCCTGGCCGAGATCATGGAGAGCTTCCGCTGACCGGATACCTCCCGGTGGTCGTGTTCATCGGCATGATCGTCGCGTTTGCGGTCGTGTCGCTGGGTGCGGCCAGGTTCCTGCGTCCGAGCCGGCCCTTCAAGCAGAAGCTGGAGAGCTACGAGTGCGGCGCCGAGCCGATTGGCGAGGCGTGGGTGCAGTTTCCGGTGGGTTTCTACCTCGTCGCGCTGATTTTCATCGTCTTCGATGCGCTCGCGGTCTTCCTGTTCCCGTGGGTGCTCGCGCTGCGCGGGCTCGGCATGTGGGGCATCGGGACGATGGTGTTGTTCCTGTCGATCCTGTCGCTCGGGTGGGTGTATGCCTACCGGGAGAAGATCCTCGAATGGCAATGAAGCCGCCGGACGTCCCGGTGATCCCGGCGCCCGTCTGGCGCAATTTCAAGGAGCTGCAGGAGTGGGAGCAGCTGCACAAGACCAGGCCGGAAGGCGACAAGCATTCCTCCGCATTCGAGTCGCTGACCGAGGGCATCCACGGCTTTCCCGGCGGGTTCCTGGTCACCACCACCGCCGACGCGTTCTTCAACTGGGCCCGGAAGTCGTCGATCTGGCCGGTCACCTTCGGTTTGGCCTGCTGCGCCATCGAGATGATGGCGACGTTCGCGTCGCGCTTCGACGTCGAACGTCTCGGCATGGTGCCGTGGGCTTCGCCGCGGCACTCCGATCTCATGATCGTCTCAGGCACCGTCACCATAAAGATGGCTCCGATGCTCGAACGCATCTACGAGCAGATGCCAGATCCGAAATGGGCGCTCTCGATGGGCTCGTGCGCGAACTCGGGCGGCCCGTTCCGCCACGGCTATCACGTGGTGAAGGGCGTCGACCGGATCATTCCTGTCGATGTCTACGTGCCCGGCTGCCCGCCTCCGCCCGAATCGCTATTGAACGGTCTCCTGCTTCTCCAGGAGCAGATCGCCCACTTCCACAAGACCGGCCGCAAGGCCGAGCCTTCACCGAAGGTCGACTGATGACCGCCGAGATGAACATCGCGCGCGCCCGCATGGTGCTCGAAGACGTTCCGGGCCTGATCCTTTCCGGAGAGGGAGCGATCCTGACCGTAGAGATCCCGGTCGATCAGTTCGCGGTAGTGGGCGCGATGTTGAAAGAGAAGGTCGGCTGCCTCTTCTTCGCGTTCCTCACCGCCATCGATCACAAGGAAGCAGGCCTCGAAGTCGTGGCCCGTCTCGACAATCTCAACTCGAGGGTGTGCGTGATGCTGCGGACGAAACTCGGCGCGGGCAACACCCACTGCCCCTCGCTCTTCGCGGTCTATCGCGGGGCCAACTGGATGGAGCGCGAGGCCTTCGACATGTTCGGCATCATCTTCGATGGTCATCCCGATCTGCGGCGCATGCTGCTGAGCGAAGACTGGGTCGGCCATCCTCTTCTCAAGTCCTACGCTGTCGACACGCCGTATCCGCCGTACCGCTGATAGCCCAAGACCCTCATGGCTGAAGTTCGCGCGATCGACTACACCGGCTCCGAGCGGCTGACCATGAACATGGGGCCGCAGCACCCCTCGGCCCACGGTGTGTTCCGCGCGATTCTCACCCTCGAGGGCGAGAAGATCGTGGCCGTCGACGCAGTGATCGGCTACCTGCATCGCTGCCATGAGAAGCTCGCCGAGACCCTCGCCTACGTTCAATACCCGTCGATCGCATCGAAGACCGACTACGTGGCCGCGATGTCGAGCGAACTCGCGTACGTGATGGCGGCGGAGACGATCGGCCAGTTCGAGGTCCCGAAGCGGGCCCAGTATCTGCGCGTGATCGTGAATGAACTGCAGCGTATCGCTTCACACTGCCTGTGGCTCGGCACGTGGTGCCTCGACATGGGCGGAGCGCTCGGCGGCGGCACGTCGATCTTCCTCTACTGCATCCGCGAGCGCGAGACCGTCCTCGATCTGTTCGAGTCCCTCGTAGGCGCGCGTCTCCTCTACGGGTTCCACCAGGTGGGCGGCGTGCGTTACGACGTGCCGGCGGGCTGGGCCGCTCAGTGCCGCGCCACGATCGAAACCATCGAGAAGCGCCTCTTCGAGTACGAGCAGATGCTGGAGGACAACGCGTTCTTCGAAGCGCGCACGCGTGACGTCGGCGTGATCTCCTCGGCCCTCGCGCAGGATGTCGGCGTCTCCGGCCCGCTGCTGCGCGCGTCGGGCGTCAACTTCGACCTTCGCCGCGATCAGCCCTATTCGTCGTACGAAGATTTCGAGTTCAAGGTCCCGGTCGCAACTGAAGGCGACTGCCATGCCCGCTATCGCGTCCGCATGATCGAGTTCCGCGAATCGATCAAGATCATCCGCCAGGCCCTCGACCGACTCCCCGAAGGTCCCATCTCGTCGCGGCCCGGCGTGAAGTCGCTCGGCCAGGTGCGCGTGCCCAAGGGCGAGGCCTATGCGCGCGTCGAGGGCCCGCGTGGCGAAGTGGGGTGCTACCTCGTCGCCGACGGCACTCAGAAGCCGTATCGGATGAAGTGGCGCGGCGCTTCTTTCTCGAACCTCGCTGTCCTGCCTTACATCCTTCCCGGCGTCACCGTGGCCGACGTGGTCGCCATCATGGGATCGGTCGATCCCGTCTTCGGTGAGGTCGACCGATGATCCCGGGCGTGCCCCCCCTCGTCGGCAGCCTCATCATGAGCGCCCTCGTTCTCGGCTTCGTGGTGGGCCTCGTGGCCTACACGACGCTGCTCGAGCGGAAGTTCGCGGCGCGGATGCAGTCGCGCGTGGGTCCTTATCGCGTGGGGCCTCATGGACTCTTCCAGCCCATCGCCGACGGCATCAAGCTGCTTCTGAAGGAAGACCTGATCCCCTCCGCCGCGGATCGCACGGTCTTCAATCTGGCGCCCATCGTCTTCGTGATCCCGTGTCTGCTCATCTTCGCGTCGATTCCGTTCGCGCCGAACCTCGGCGTCGCGGATCTCAACATCGGCGTCTTGTTCTTCCTCGCGGTGTCGTCGATGGAAATCGTCGGCCTGTTCATGGCCGGCTGGGGCTCGAACAATAAGTACGCGCTGCTCTCCGTCATGCGCGCGGTGAACCAGATCATTTCTTACGATCTGCCGCTGGTCTTCGCGGCCCTGGTGCCGGTCATGCTCGCCGGTTCGCTCAAGATGTCCGACATCGCCGCGGCCCAGGCGGGGGGCTTCTGGTTCATCTTTTATCCCGTACTCGGTCAGCTCGGTTTCCTGGCTTTCATGATCGCGGGTGTCGCCGCTGAGAACCGGACGCCTTTCGACATCCTCGAGGCCGAGTCGGAACTCGTGGCGGGTTTCCGCGTCGAGTACTCGGGCATGAAGTTCGGCCTGATCCAGCTCGGCGAATACGCGCATGTCCTGGGCACCTCGTTCCTCGGCGCGCTTCTCTTTCTGGGTGCCTGGGCGGGTCCTGGTCCCGCGTGGCTCGGCCCCCTGTGGTTCTTCATCAAGGCGATGCTGATGTTCCTGCTCTTCACCTGGGTGCGCTGGAGTTTCGTCCGCATCAAGGTCGATCAGATCCTCGCGGTGTCATGGAAGTTGATGCTGCCCCTGACCCTGGCGCTCGTGATCGTGACTGCCACGGTGATCGTTCTGAGGATCCCCGGTGTCTAACCCCGTGTCCCGAGGTTTCTTCCGCGAGGCGTTGGCGCTTGCGAGTGCGGTCTTCCGCGCGATGCGGATTACCGGGATGAACCTCTTCCGTAAGCCGGTGACGGTTCACTATCCCGAGAAGCCCCGCACATATCCCGACCGCTATCGCGGCCTGCTCGCTCTCACCTACGACCCCAAGACCGGGGAAGAGAACTGCATCGGCTGTCGCCTGTGCGAGTTCATCTGTCCGCCCGCGGTGATTAAAGTCGAGATGCTGAAGTCGACCGGCCGCAACTACGCGAAGACCTTCAGCCTCGAGATGTACGCGTGCGAGTTCTGCGAACTGTGCGTGCAGGTGTGTCCCACCGACGCCATCGTCATGACGAAGTCGTTCGATATGGCGACCACCGATCGCCGCGAGCTTCTTCTCGACAAGGATCGGCTGCATGCGATCGGCCTACAGCATCAGCCTTCATGGGCCACCGGAAATCTGCTTCGCGACATGCAGGCGCCGCCCGCACCTCCGAAGAAGCCGGCGGCTGAAGCCGCCCCGACGGTGGCCGCCGCGGCTCCTGCGGCGCCGGCCGCCGCTGAAGGCGCTGCCCCGACCGCGGCCGCGGCTCCCAAACCCGAAGGCGAGAAGGCATGAACCCCGAAGTCCTCGGCTTCTGGGTTCTCGCGATCACGCTCATCGGATCGGCGCTTGGCGTCGTTCTCACGAGGAACCTCTTCCACTCGGTCTTGTGGCTGGCCCTTGGCCTCGTCAGCACCGCGGGCATCTTCCTTCTTCTCGACGCCGAGTTCCTCGCCGCGGTTCAGGTTCTTCTCTATGCGGGCGGTGTCGTCACCGTCGTGGTCTTCGCCATCGTCGTCACGGAGAAACTTGTGGGCGAGACGATCGCGCACACCAGCAAGCGTCTCGCGGGCGGCGCCATGGTGGCCGCGGCCCTCTTCGCGATGGTGGCAAGCGTCATCTCCAGAGCGGAGCTCGCGATCACTCGGCCTGAGGCGACCGCTGAGGCCACGCGCTCCATCGGTGTGCTGCTGCTGACGAAGTATCTCCTGCCCTTCGAACTCCTCGCCGTGCTTCTTCTCGCCGGCCTGATCGCCGCCACCTACTTCGCGAGGCCCGAGGACTGATGCCTCTCTCGGCCTATCTGACTCTCTCCGCGATCCTTTTTTCGATTGGGATGTTCGGCGTGATCACGCGCCGGAACACCGTCGGCATCCTTCTCGGCGTCGAGCTGATGCTGAACGCGGTCAACATCAACCTGGTCGCGTTCAGCCGGTTCCACGACACCGAAGTGGGAATGGTCTTCACGCTTTTCGCCATCTGCATCACCGTGGCGGAAGTGGCGCTTGGCCTCGCTCTCGTCATCCTGCTCTTCCGGATGCGCAAGACCGCGATCGCCGATCACATCGATTGGTTGAAGGGCTAGAGGCCAAGGGATGATGAACGATCCTCTGCCTCTCATCCTGATGGCGCTTCTGGCGCCGATGGTGGCGTTCCTCCTCATTGCCGTCGTCCCGCCCCTGCGCCGGGCCGGCCGCCCCGCGGCTCTGGTGTCGATCATTGGCGTCGTGGCCTCGCTCGTCTGCGCCGTTCGAGCCTGGCAGTTGGCGGGAGACCTCGCCGACCCCCTCCGCGCGGCCTGGGACTGGCTGCCCTCGGAGAATGGTGCTCTCGCTACGGTAGGGGTCCTCATCGATTCGCAGTCGACGCTGATGCTGATCCTCGTCACTCTCGTGGCGACCCTCGTCCAGATCTACTCCCTCGAGTACCTCCACACGGAGCCGCCCGCGGCTCTTGGCCGCTACTACGCGTACCAGTCACTCTTCGTGTTCTCGATGATGGGCGTCGTCATCGCTCCAAACCTCCTGCAGCTTTTCATCTGCTGGGAACTCGTGGGCGTGTGCTCGTACCTGCTCATCGGCTTCTGGTACCGCAAGCCCGAAGCCGCACGGGCCGCGCTCAAGGCTTTCTGGACCACCAAGGCGGGCGACGTGGGCCTGCTCATCGGCATCGTTTTGCTCTATCGACTGGCCGGCACGTGGGATCTGCTCGAACTGCGCGGCATGGTCGAAACCGGGACACTCGCCACCGCGGGCCTCGGCATCATCACGTTTTGTCTCTACCTCGGAGCGATGGGGAAGTCGGCCCAGTTTCCGCTGCACGTGTGGCTCCCCGACGCGATGGAAGGCCCCACCCCGGTCTCCGCCCTCATCCACGCGGCCACTATGGTGACCGCGGGCGTCTACCTCCTTGTGCGGACCGATTTTCTGTTCAAGCTGACGCCGGATGTGCTTCTCCTCGTCGGCTGGATCGGCGGGATCACCGCGCTCATGGGGGCGATCCTCGCCTGCGTGCAGACCGACATCAAACGCGTCCTGGCGTACTCGACCGTTTCGCAGCTCGGCTACATGATGACCGCGATAGGTGCGGGCTTCGCGGGTGCTGGTTTCCTGCACCTCCTCACTCACGGCGTCTTCAAAGCCCTGCTCTTCCTGGGCGCCGGTGCGGTGATCCACGTGGTTCACAGCAACGAGATGGGGGACATGGGCGGCCTCTTCAGGAAGATGCCACAGGTGGGAGCCGTCTTCATCATCGGGACGCTCTCCCTCGCCGGCGTGCCGTTCTTCGCCGGTTTCGCCTCGAAGGAAGAAGTCCTAGGAGCGACACTCGCGGGAGGACTTACGGGCCCCTTCGTGATGCTGCTGATCGCCGCGTTCCTCACCGCCTTCTACATGTTCCGCGTGGTGTTCGTGGTCTTCTTCGGCCCGAAGAGGAAGACCGACGCGAGTCTTCACGGTCAGGAGTACGTTCACGGCGCGGTTCACCGCGGTGATCCCGGCGCCCTGATGGCCGGGCCCTTGTGGATACTGGCCCTCGCGGCTCTGGTGATCGGCGGGTATTTCAC